>NZ_DBNHSF010000131.1:0-3506 GCF_057143545.1 Candidatus Andeanibacterium sp. | reverse complement strand
CTATGCCGCGCCCGACGGCAAGCAGCTCGAAATCCATGTCGATCCCGGGCGGCCCGATGCCTGGCGGGCAGAGCCCTTTTATTCGGAGATCAGGGGCTGGGCGCGGGCCGTCGCCGGGCGCGATTTCAGGATCGTGGTGGTGCTTGGCGCGAAGGCCTGGCTGGTGCGGCCGGACGGCGAGGAGGAAGTTGCGACCAGTTAGTCCTTGTCTGCGCTACCGGTTGGCCTTTGGCCAGCTGCGCTTCCGCTACTTGAGCGAGTCCTTGTCTGCGCTACCGCTTCGCTACTTGAGCGCGGGGGAAATAAGACAGGCCCCGGAACCTTGCGGTGCCGAGGCCTGTTCAAAGACTATCGCTGGAAGACAGCGATCTCGCTGTGCGAGGTTGCCCCCGCTTCGTTATCAGACGGTGTTGGCGTCGGCCAGCTCGTCGGAAACGGTCGAGAAAGTCGTGTTCAGTTCGTTGCCGAGCGACTGCATGGCAGTGATCGCGGCGACCGCGATGAGCGCGGCGATAAGGCCATATTCGATGGCGGTCGCGCCGGCTTCGTCCTGAAGAAGGTTCTTGATCAGCTTCATTGTCCTGGTCCTTTCCGGCGGCAATTGCCACCTATCCCCGTAAGGAGAGCGCAGGATTAGCGCCGGAGGATTAAGCAGACCTTCCCGGGTCTGGTTAATCCGCGTTAACCATGGTGCGGCCCGCCTAGAGGCCGTGGCGGGCGAGCGCGGCGGCGAAGATTTCGCGGCCGCCGGGGTCGGCGAACGGGAAACTACGGAGGAAATCGGCGGCGGTGATCAGGGGGTCCATCGCGCGCGCCCGCGCGACCCAGTGCGCGGCCTTTTCGGGGTCGCCGGCCTGCTCGCGCGCGACCGCGGCGACCAGCGCGATATGCTTGTGCGCGCCGGGCGCATGGACCGCCTGTTCGGCCCAGCGGAGCGCCTCGTCATGGTGTTCGAGCAGGGTATGGGCGATGCCCTTGGTCGAAAGCATGCCGTAGCGCAGCGGGTCGAGCGGGCTGAGCGTGAGCGCCAGGTCGAGCTTGCCGAGCGCGCTCGCGGGATCGCCGCTGAGCGTCTCGGTCAGCCCGCTGAGATAGACGCCCTGGGCGTAGTTCGGGCTGAGCCCGGTCGCGCGCTCGAGCCAGGCATGGCTGCCGCCGAGATCGCCCTCGATCCACTTGACCCGCCCCATCACGAGATTGACGAAGGGATCGAGCGGGTCGAGCCCGACCGCCGTTTCCGCCGCCGCCCGTGCCGCCATCCGCGACGCGTCGAGATCGGCGCCGTAACGCATGAAGCCTTCCTGGAAGCGCGAGAAGGCGAGCCCGGCATGCGCCCGGGCAAACCCCGGATCGAGCCTCACCGCCCGCTCGAACAGTTCCAGCGCGCGCAGATTGTCGGCCCGGTTGTAGTGATACATCTGCTCGAGCCCCAAATGATAGGCCGACCAGGCATCGAGATTGTCGCTCGCCATCAGCCGCGAGCGTTGCGCCTCGTGCGCCGGGATCTGGACTTCGAGCGCGGAGACGATGCTGGCGACGATCCGCCCGCGGATCTCGTGCACCTGGTCGAGCGATCCGGCATAGCGCTCGCCCCAGATCGCCGCCCCGTCGCGCGTGTCGGCCAGCTCGACCGTCACCGCCAGCCGACCCGCCGCGAATTCGACTTCGCCCGAGAGGCAATAGCGCACTCCCAATGCCCGTCCGACCTGCGCCGCATCGGCGTGCTGCCCGCGAAAGCGGAACGACGAACCGCGCGCGATCACGAACAGCCAGCGCAGCCGCGACAGTTCGGCGATCAGCTCGTGCGGCAGGGCATCGGCGATCGAGCCATAGGCGCCGGGATCGCCCAACAGTCCGAACGGCAGCACCGCGATCGAAGGCCGGCCGGGGGGAGCAACGAGCGAACCCGCTCCATCCCCCTGCGCCGGCGCCGCCGCTGCTCCCGGCAGCGCGATCTCGACCTGGCCGACGAAGCGGAAGCCCTTGCCGTGGACGGTCCTGATGTAACGCTGCTGCTTGCCGTCATCGCCCAGCAATTGCCGCGCGCTCTTGATCCGGCTCGAAATCGCCGAATCCGAGATGAACCGCCCGCTCCAGACCTTTTCGACGATCTCGTCCTTGCTCAGCATCCGGTCGCGGTTCTCGGCCAGCAGGAACAGCAGCGAAAGCACTTGCGGTTCGGCCGCGAGCACCTGCGCGCCGCGGCGCAGCTCGAATCTCGCGGCGTCGAGGACGAAATCGTCGAACCGGTACAGCATCGCCGGTCATTCTTAGGCGATTCCGGCAAATCTCCAAGAAATCTCCAGCCCGGCTCCAAGCTTGCCCGGGCCAAGGCCCCTACAGCCCAGCCATCGGCAGCGGGGTGGTCCCGCGGCCGCAACCGGAAAGGAAATCGAAATGCCTCTCGTAACCATCGATGTCATCAAGGATGTCTTCACCGACCAACAGAAGGGCGAAATCATCGAGAACGTGACCAACGCGATGATCGCCGTCGAAGGCGAAGCGATGCGCGGCGTCACCTGGGTCAAGATCAACGAAATCGCGCAAGGCGACTGGGGGATCGGCGGCAAGCTGCTGACCGCGGCCGACGTTCACGCCATGGCCGGGCACAAGGAAGCCGCCTGATGCGTGCTTTACGGGGCCTGGCATTCAGGGCCTTGATCCCGGGGGAGGTCCCTGTCGTCAGGCAGGGACCTGCTTCGCTCGACTACCGGGAGATCTCCCTGATCGCCGCCGGGCAGCGCGCCCGGGCGAGGCTGGTGAATGTCCGCTAACGACCCATAGCAGACATTGGCGAGATGGCCATGAATGGCGGCGGATATTTGGTGTTGTGCCGCTACTTGCGTAGTCCCAGCCATGCCGCACTACTAAAGAATTAACCAATTCAGTTTAGTCAATTTTGCGGGACGTTCTTCAAAGAGGCGTCTGTCGCGAAATGGATTGGTAGTTCGTGAGTGAGGGGCTTGGGGTCGCACAAAGATATCCGAAAATAGTGGCATTTGGCGCGTTCGTCATTCCTGGCGTGAGCGTTCGCTGCTTGCCGTGTCGGCACTGTCTTTCCTTGTGCGTTGTCGATTGCCCTGTGACATCAAATGGAGAAGGACATGACTAACAAGCGCAAGATTCTTCTGGGTTCGACTGCGATTGCCGTGGCAATCCAGTTCCCGGGATCGGCCCTGGCCCAAGCCACCATAGGCGGTGACGAGATCCTGGTGGATGACGGCCTTGGCGGATTCGTAATCAATAGTGGCGGCGACCTAGATCTTGGCAACAACGATCTTCTTGGTGTGGACAGCGCATCGATCAGCGATGCGGATATCGCCAACGCTTCGATCTCAGATGCAACAATCTCTACTGCCTCAATTACCAGCGCCTCGATTAGCGACGCCAATATCGACACTGCCGCGATCACCAGCGCCTCGATCTCCGATGCGAACATCGATGTTGCAACGATCACTAGTGCTTCGATCTCGGATGCGAACATCGATACCGCCGCGATCACGAGT
>NZ_DBNHSF010000130.1:0-2554 GCF_057143545.1 Candidatus Andeanibacterium sp. | reverse complement strand
AGGAAAGCGCCGCCACCCACACCGGGGCGATGGCGGGCGATTATGCGCTGATGAAGGCCAAGCTTGGCCGCGAGGGCGTGATCTTTGCCGACACGCTCGAGGAACTGGGCGACATCACCGAAATCGCACTGCGCTGCCCGGACCTTCCCGGCGCCAATATGGCGGTGCTGGGCGAAAGCGGCGCGCTGCGCGGCCTCGCCTTCGACATCGCCGAGGATATCGGGCTCGACCTGATCGACCTCAACGATGAGAACAGCCCGAAATTGCGCGAGATCCTGCCCGATTTCGTGCCGGTTTCGAACCCGACCGACATCACTGCGCTGGGCCTGTCGGAGCCCGAAATCTACACCAAGGTCCTGACCGCGATGATGGAAGACGACCGGATCGGATCTGTGGTTGCCTCGATCATCCAGACCGACCCGATCACCAGCGGGATCAAGCTGCCGCATATCATCAAGGTGCTGGAAGACGGGACCTTCCCCAAGCCGCTGGTATTCGCCGGCGTCGATGAGGGGGCAACGATCCCGCAGGACTATATCGAAGGGCTGCGCAAGGTCGGGATTCCCTGGTTCCCGTCGACCGAACGCGCCTATCGCGCGATCGCGCGGCTGGCCGATCTCTCGAAGCGCGAACTCGGCGACCATTCGAAGCCGTCGATCGCGGTGCCGGGCCTCGACGCGGTCCATGGCGTCGTCCCCGAATACAAGGCCAAGGAATTGCTCGCTCCGCTTGGGATCAGCTTCCCCGAAGGCAAGTTTGCAGCAAGTGCCGACGATGCCGTCGCCGCTGCCGAAGCGATCGGCTACCCGGTGGTGATCAAGGGCCAGGCCGCCGCGCTCGGCCACAAGAGCGATGCCGGGGCGGTGCTGCTCAACCTCAAGAACGCCGACGATGTCCGTGCGGCGTTCGACAGGATGTATGCCAATGTTGCGGCCTACGATCCCTCGATCGCGCTCGATGGCGTGCTGGTCGAAAAGATGGGCAGGATGGGCATGGAAATGATCGTCGGCGCCAAGGGCGATCCCGAATGGGGCCCGGTGGTGCTGGTCGGGTTCGGCGGGGTGACCGCCGAAATCCTCAAGGATGTGGTGCTGGTGACGCCGGACTTGTCCGAGGAGCAGGTCGTGGCCAGGCTGCTGGGATTGAAGCAGGCCAAGCTCCTTACCGGCTATCGCGGCTCGCCCGCGCTCGATGTTGACGCGCTGGCAAAGCTGGTGGTCGAAATGGGCCGGATCATGGTAGGCAACCCCCAGATTCGCGAAATCGACCTGAATCCCGTAATAATCCATCCCAAGGGAGAAGGCGTTGTCGCCCTCGACGCCCTGATGCTGGTAGAAAACTGAGACATGACCGAGACCCTGACCAAGACCAAGAACGTCCTCGAAAAGCTCGCGGACACCAATCCGGATTGCGAGATCTGGTGGGATTCCTCGCCGCTGATCTATCCGAGCTGGAAGGCGGAATCGCTGGACAAGGCGCCCGCCGCCAAGGCTGCAGAGTGGAACGAGCAGCTGACCCGGCTGTATGACAACGGGACCATCCACGATCACGGCACGATGGGCTTTCGCGGGGTCACCACCAACCCGCCGCTCAGCCTGCAGGCGATCAAGCTCGCGCCCGAATTGTGGGCCGCCGAGATCAAGAAGATCGCGCGCGACAATCCCGGCATGGATGTCGAAGGCGTCTATTGGGCGATGTATCTCGACCTGGTGAAGAAGGGCGCTTCGGCGATCCACCCGGTGTTCGCAAAATCCGGCGGAAAATATGCCTGGCTTTCGGGCCAGGTCGATCCGCGCTTCGTCACCGACGGCGATCGGATGCTCGAACAGGGCCTGTCGATCGCCGCCCAGGGCGAGAATGTGATGGTCAAGCTGCCGGGCTCGAAGGAGGGCTATGAAGTTCTCGAGGAACTGACCGCACGCGGCATTTCGACCAACAACACCACCAGCTTCACCGTTGCCCAGTACACGCGCTGCCGGGCCGCGGTGAGCGCGGGCCTGCTGCGGGCCAAGGCCGCGGGCGTCGACCTTTCCAGATGGCGCTCGGTCATCACCCACATGTCGTCGCGGCTGGGCCAGCTCGGCGACTGGAAGAAGGAAGCCGATGCGCGCGGGATCGACCTGTCGCTGATGGAAATCCGCGATGGCGAGGAAGCCGTGCTCAAGCGCGCCTATTGGCAGGGCAAGGAAATCGGCCACCCATCGAAAATGCTGCAATGTTCGATGCGGGTCGAGAAGGACGATTACGGCAACATTGTGAGCCGCCACATCCAGGATTTCGCGGGGTCCGACATGGTCTATACCTGCCCGCCGAGCTACATCCTCGGGCTGATGGAGGTCGAGGAGGAACTCGGCGAATTCGACCCGAAGGCGATCGAACGCGAGCCGAACAGGAAGAGCCTCGAAAAGCTGTTGAAGCTGCCGAGCTTCCGCCAGGCCTATGAATTCGAAGGCATGAAGCCCGAGGAATTCAGCCGCTACGGCTCGTTCATCGCCACCGCGAGCGAATTTGCCGCGGCGACCCGCCAGACGGTCGATTTCGTGCGGATGACGCT
>NZ_DBNHSF010000129.1:0-3615 GCF_057143545.1 Candidatus Andeanibacterium sp. | reverse complement strand
CGCGCCAGACCGACCTCCCGGTGATCGCTTCGGGCGGGGTCAAGGGGCTCGACGATATCCGCATGCTGGCGATCCACGCCGATGAGGGGATCGAAGGCGTGATCACCGGCCGTGCGCTCTATGAAGGGCGGCTCGACCTCGCGGCGGCGCTGGCGATGGCGGCGAAGGCATGAGAATGCAATTCGCGTTCCTGCTGTTTGCGTTTTTCACTGCGGGAACGGGCTATCTCATCTCTGGGATAATCGAAATTGCCATTCTAGCAGCCGTTTCGTTCGCAGTCGTCGCGGTGCTTTTGACCTTTGTCTCCCGTGGGGTTTGGCCAAGCGCTCCGAGGTTGTTTGTCCCTGTCGCGGCATTCTGCATTTTGTTTGTACTTGCTCTCTTTGTGTATTCTGCTCCGAGGGAAGTCGGCGAAGTGAGTATGGGTGTATTTCGGAAATGACCGTCCGCATTCGCGTCATCCCCTGTCTCGATGTCGCCCATGGCCGCGTGGTCAAGGGCGTCAATTTCGTCGATTTGCGCGACGCCGGCGACCCGGTCGAACAGGCGCAGGCCTATGATGCGGCAGGGGCGGACGAGCTTTGCTTTCTCGATATTTCCGCGAGCCACGAAGGGCGGGGGACGCTGCTCGAGATCGTCCGCCGGACCGCCGAGGTCTGCTTCATGCCGCTCACCGTTGGTGGCGGGGTGCGCACGGTCGAGGATGCACGCGCGCTGCTGCTGGCAGGAGCGGACAAGGTCGCGGTCAATTCCGCCGCGGTCGCGCGGCCCGAAGTCGTCACCGACATCGCCGAGAAGATGGGCAGCCAATGCGTGGTCGCTTCGGTCGATGCCAGGTGGAGCCACGATCACTGGGAAATCTTTACCCATGGCGGCCGGCGCGCTACCGGGATCGACGCGGTCGAACATGCGATCAGGCTGGCCGAACTGGGCGCAGGTGAATTGCTCGTGACCTCGATGGATGGCGACGGAACCCAGAAAGGTTACGACCTCAAGTTAACTCGAGCTATCGCGGATTCGGTCTCGATTCCGGTGGTTGCCTCGGGCGGGGTGGGCACGCTCGACCACCTCGTCGAAGGTGTGACCGAGGGCCATGCCAGCGCGGTCCTGGCCGCCTCGATCTTCCATTACGGCACCCACACCATCGCCGAAGCCCATGCTGCGCTGCGGGTCGCGGGCCTGCCAGCGCGCGGTTGATCCGGACTGCCGGAGTACGTGGCTCCTAAGGCTTGACCGCCGCCGCGCCGCTCTCCAATGCTGCGCGCGATGGACACTCTATCCCGCCTCGAAGCCACCATCGTCGAACGCCTTGGCGCGTCGCCGGAGGAAAGCTATGTCGCGCATCTGCACAGTCGCGGCCTCAAGGTCGTCGCACGCAAGCTGGGCGAGGAAGCGACCGAGGCGGTAGTCGCCGCGCTGTCGGGCAGTAACGAGGAATTGGTCGGCGAGGCGGCCGATGTGCTGTTCCATCTGCTGGTCCTGCTGGCCGAGAAGGGAATTCCCCTGTCCGAGGTGCTTGCCGAACTCGAACGGCGCGAAGGCACTTCCGGTCTTGTTGAGAAAGCATCGCGGGGCAAATGATGCCGATCGACGCGACCCTGCCCTATGATGACCAGAACATCTTCGCGAAGATCCTGCGCGGCGAGATCCCGAACAAGACCGTCTACGAAAACGAATGGGCGCTCGCGTTCCACGATATCGCTCCGCAGGCGCCGATCCACATCCTCGTGATCCCCAAGGGCGCCTATGTCGGGTGGGACGATTTTTCGGCGCGCGCCTCTGCCGACGAGATCGCCGGATTCGTGCGCGCGGTGGGCCATGTTGCACGCGAGCAGGAATTGGTGGCGCCGGGGCATCGCCTGATGGTCAATGCGGGCATGCATGGCGGGCAGGAAATCCCGCATCTCCACGTCCATATCTTCGGTGGCCGGCCGCTCGGGCCGATGCTGGCGCGCTGAGCGGTTCGCCGCACGTCAGAATCCATTCATCGGGGCATATCAAAAACCCATGCTTGCCGAGCGACTCGGCGGGTTGCTAAACCCGGCGGCGTCATCATGGCGACGCAAATCGAACCCCATTCAGGCCGCTTCGACGGTCCGCGCCATCTGTTCGCCGTGCGCGTCTATTACGAGGATACCGACCTGTCGGGCATTGTCTATCACGCCAACTATTTGCGCTGGTTCGAACGGGCCCGTTCCGACCTGCTGCGCCTGCTCGGCATCGACCAGCGCGGCGCGATCGAAGCGGGCGAGGGCTTCTATTCGGTGGCCGACCTGGCGGTCCGCTTCCGGGCCCCCGCAAGGCTTGACGATGCAGTGACGATCGAAACCACGGCGCTGGAACTCGGCGCGGCCAGCGTGCGTTTATGCCAGCGTGCCTTCAGGGGCGGCGAACTCCTGGCCGAGGCGGAGGTCCGCGTCGGCTTCATTGCACCCGATGGCCGCCCGCGCCGCCAGCCCGCCCACTGGCGCAAGTCGTTCCAGTCCCTCCTGACCCCCGAAAGTACTGCATGACCGATCTTTCCTTCCTTGCCGCCGCACCGAGCCGGCTCGATCCCGCCAAGCTGTTTCTCGACGCCGACATCGTGGTCCAGGTGGTGATGGTCGGCCTGCTCCTGGCCTCGATCTGGACCTGGATGATCATCGTCTCCTTCAACCTCAGGATCGGCTCGGTGAGCCGCCGATGCGAGCGGTTCGAGGAGGATTTCTGGAAGGCCGAAAACCCGGAAAAGCTCGCCAAGGAACGCCTGCTCAACAGGAATCCCGCCGCGGCGGTGGCGGCCGCGGGCCTTGCCGAATTCCAGCAATCGACCAAGAGCGGCAAGTACGACAAGTTTGGCACCGGCCAACGGGTCGCCCTGGCAATGGAAAGCCAGGTCGCCGAAGAGGCGGACAATCTTGCCATGCGGCTCAATTTCCTCGCCACGACCGGCGCGGTCGCACCGTTTGTCGGCCTGTTCGGCACGGTCTGGGGGATCATGAACAGCTTCTTTCAGATCGGCCAGCAGCAGAATTCCTCGCTCGCGGTGGTTGCCCCGGGAATTTCGGAAGCGCTGTTCGCCACCGCGATCGGCCTGTTTGCCGCTATCCCGGCGGTAATTGCCTATAATCGCTACAGCCACCGGGTGAACGCGCTCGAAGCAAGGCTCCAGCGCTTTGCCGACAAGGTTCACGCCCAACTCAGCCGCGAGATGGAGCAAGCCTGATGGCGATGGGTGTCGCCTCGAACCCGCGCCGCAGCCGGGGCCGCTCGTCGCGCCGAGCGCCGATGGCGGATATCAACGTCACTCCACTGGTCGACGTGATGCTGGTGCTGCTGATCATCTTCATGGTCACGGCACCGCTCCTGACTTCGGGCGTGCCGATCGAGCTGCCGGAGAGCCGCGCCAACGCGATCGACCAGGAGCCCGACCAGATCACGATTTCGATCGCCGCGGATGGGAGCATCTTCCTCGACAACGAGGAGATTGCGGCCGGCGGGCTGGGCGAGCGGCTTGAGCAACTGGCGCGCGATGTCGAGGGCGAGCCGCCGCTGGTCAACCTCCGGGCCGACCTGACGCTCGATTACGGGCGGGTGATGGCGGTGATGGGCGAGCTCAATCGCGCGGGATTCAAC
>NZ_DBNHSF010000128.1:0-2917 GCF_057143545.1 Candidatus Andeanibacterium sp. | reverse complement strand
CACCGCATGGGGGGCATTCCCAAGGTGACCGTGCTGCGCGTGGCCGGGATCGAGGACGGCGAAGCGATTGCCATTCCCGAGAGCTGGCAGCCCGACGATGCGACACCGCCACCGCGGCTGCGCCTGATCGAGCGCAAGAAGGGCTCTGCGCTCCGGAAGGGCGACCGCATCCTGGCCCGCACCGAAGAGACCGGCACCGGGTGGATCGCCCATCCGATGAAGAAGTTGCCCAATGCGCACGAGACCCTGATGGGCGTGGTCGAGATCGACGGGGCCGGGAAGGGCTGGCTCGCCCCGGTCGACAAGCGCATCCGAAATTCGACCCCGATTGCCGACATTGGCGGGGCGGAAGCAGGGCAATTGGTGCTGGCAGAGGCCGCGGGGCGCTCGCCGCGCGCGGGCGTCAAGGTTATCGAAGTGCTTGGCGACCCGCTGGCACCGAGGGCCTTCAGCCTGATCGCGATCGCCAAATACGGGATTCCATTTTCCTTTTCCGATGACACGCTAACCGAGGCGAAAAGTGCCGCCGGGCTGCCGCTCGACCAGGAGAAGCGCGAGGATCTGCGGCAACTCCCGATCGTGGCGATCGACCCGGCCGATGCCCGCGATCACGACGATGCGATCTGGGCCGCGCCCGACCAGGAAGGCGGCTTTGATGCGCTGGTCGCGATTGCCGACGTCTCTTATTATGTGCGGCCCGGCGGAGCACTCGATCGCGAGGCAAGGAAGCGCGGCAATTCGGTCTATTTCCCCGATCGCGTCGTCCCGATGCTGCCCGAAATCCTCTCGGCGGATGTCTGCTCGCTCAAGCAGGGCGAAGACCGCGCCGCGATGGTTTGCCACCTCAAGATCTCGCGCCAAGGCAAGGTCACCTGGTGGAAGTTCAACCGCGCGATTGTCCGGATTGCCGAAAACATCGCCTATGAGGACGCGCAGGCGGCAATCGACTCTGGAAAGGCACCGGCCCACCTGCAGCACCTGTGGGATGCATGGCGGTTGCTTGAAGCGGCGCGACACAAGCGCGATCCGCTGGAACTGGAACTGCCCGAGCGGCGCGTCCTGCTCGACGAACAGGGCAGGATCACGGAAATCGCCATTCGCGAACGGCTCGATGCGCACCGCGTGGTCGAGGATTTCATGATCGCGGCCAATGTTGCGGCGGCCAAGGCGCTCGAAAGCAAGACCTCGCCGGTGGTCTATCGCATCCATGAGCCGCCGAGCCGAGAAAAGCTCGTCGCCCTGCGGGATTACCTCAAGACCTTCGACAAATCGCTCGCTCTGGGCCAGGTGATAACACCAAGCCTGTTCAACCGCATGCTCAAGGATGTGGCGGACGAAGGCGAGAAGCTGCTGCTGATGGAAGCCGTGCTGCGGAGCCAGACGCAGGCCTATTATGGGCCGCGCAATGTCGGCCATTTCGGGCTGGCGCTCGGCAGCTATGCCCATTTCACGTCGCCGATCCGGCGTTACGCAGACCTGCTGGTCCATCGCGCGCTGGGCGACGCTTTCGGCCTCGAACAGCCCAAGCCGAAGGGGAAGCTCCCGGCGACGACCGGCCTATCCGACCAGGATCGCGCAAACCTTGAAAAGGTGACCGAAGCGATCAGCGCTGCCGAGCGCCGGGCAATGGAAGCCGAACGCGAGACGATCGACCGTTATGTCGCGGCCTGGCTCAGTGGCCGTGTGGGTGAGACTTTCGAAACGCGCATCACCGGCGTGCAGAAATTCGGCTTCTTCGCGACGATCGTTGGCTTGGGCGGCGACGGGCTGGTCCCGGTCTCGACCCTTGGCAACGACTATTATCATTACGACGAGGCGGCGCAGGTGCTGACCGGCGAAAAAACGGGCGAACGCTTCGCGATCGGCGATCGGCTGAAGCTGAAGCTCGCCGAAGCCAATCCGCTGACCGGGGCCTTGAAGTTCGAACTGCCCGACAGCGAGGGCCGCCCAATCGAGCCGCGCGGCAAGAAGCCCCCGCCACCACGCCGCAAGGGCAAACATGATGTCGGCAAGCGCGGGCGGCCTGGCAATATCCGGCACCAGGGCAAGCGGAGGCGCTAGCTCAGGCGGTCGATATCCTCGTCCTGCAGCCCGCCAGGTACGATGAAGAGCGGGCAGGGCAGTGCTCCGGAAGCTTGCGAGAAGTGAGTCACCAGCGGCCCCGGATTTCCCTCGGGAGCCGCACCAAGCACGAGCGCGGCTACTTCGGGATGTTCGACCAGGTATTCCCGGATTACCTCGACCGCATCGCCCTCGCGCACGGCAATCGGCGGAAGCGTGCCTCCGTCGCTCTGTATCGCGCCGGCAGCGCTCGAGGCGAGCATTTCGGCCCGGTCGCGCGCTTCTTCCTCGATTGTCGCCTGGATCCCGCCGAAGGCCACGAATTCCTGTTTGGGAACCAGCGCCAGGATATGGACCGCGCCCCCGGTCTTTGCTGCGCGCCGCGAGGCAAACCGCAAGGCGATCCGGGCTTCCTCGGTCTCGTCGATGATGACGAGGTATACGCGCATGATCGACCCTCCCTGCGCAAACTATCCTTCGAAAGTGCATTTCGCGCAAGAAGCTTGCATATTGATGCGCTGAACCCTTGCTCCAACGCGCCAAATTGGCCAGAGACGGGCAGGCAATTAACCCCGAGGACGAAAACGCCGCCCATGCCGATTGCGATCAAGATGCCGGCCCTGTCACCCACGATGGAAGAGGGCACGCTTTCCCGCTGGCTGGTCAAGGTTGGCGACGAGGTCCGCGCCGGGGACATCATGGCCGAAATCGAGACCGACAAGGCGACGATGGAATTCGAAGCGGTCGACGAGGGCGTGATCGCGCATATTGCGGTGGCCGAGGGGACCGAGAATGTCGCGGTCGGCACGGTCATCGCGACGCTGGCCGAAGAGGGCGAGGATCCGGGCGATGTGAA
>NZ_DBNHSF010000127.1:0-23934 GCF_057143545.1 Candidatus Andeanibacterium sp. | reverse complement strand
GTGATCGAGGATGTGGCGCAGTACCTGCATGCCACAGCGACGGTGACGGATGCCGATGGCGACACGGCCGAGCTGACGATCGACCTGTCCAATGGCAACTTCGTGATCGAGGACGATGGTCCGACGGATTTCGTTCCGGACGACCTTTATATCCTCAATGCGGCAGGTGAGACGGTGACTGTCGACATCAATTTCGACAATCCGGGTACCGACGGCGTCGGAAACCTGGTGTTCGACATCCTGAGCGATGGCGATGCCGACGACGATCCGGTCCAGGCCTTCGATACCAACGGGAATGCGCTGACCTTCGAAGGCGCGAATATCTACCTGGTTGGCGACGGAACGACCCGGCTCATCGGCACCACCGACATGAACTACGATCCGGCGACATTCGATCCGGAAAATCCCGACGATTCGGTTATCTTCTATATCGACCTGACTGCTTCAGGCGACGCCGAGATGACCGTGCTCCAGGCGGAAGTCGAGAACGGCATCGGCTTCTCGGAAGCCGATATCACCAGCGGCATCGGCGGGGGCAATACCGGTTCGGTCATCATCGGCCTCGGGGTCGACGATTCCAGCCCCGAAAACAATGGCGGTGTCGATGTCATCATCGATACACCTTACCCCGGCGGAACGGTCAACACGTCCAGCGGCCGCATAGGTGTCGCCGCGCAGACCGCTGCCCAATCCTTCAGCGATGGAGAAGTGGCGACGATCGATTTCGCGATCAATGTCGACTCCACCGATGACGGAGGCAATATCGATCTCGGAACCCTAAATACCGAGCTTGCCGGCTTGTGGGCCGACGAAATCTACTACACTTCGAGCTTCCAGCAGGAGGTCAACCGGATCGATGGCGGTCCGACTGCGTCTGCGAGCTTCAATGTCAAGACGAGCTATAACATGGATATCAACCATGTCAGCGCGCCGGACATTACCCATGTCATCATCTTCGATGAAAATGGCGTGATCCAGTATGAGACTGGCGTGACAGACCTGGGCACGGTCGATGTCGTCTATGAAGCCGACGGGTCCGTGACCATTCGCGGAGTGCTTGAGAACTGGGAATATTTCGTCGCGGCCGACACGCCGTTCTCCGGTATCCAGGTGACTGCAGACTTCTCCGACCCGGGCAATGACTATGCAGATGCACCGTTTACTCTCGGCGCGTTCTCGATCGGCGGCCAGCCCTTCCAGCCGTTCACGCTCGAAGCGGGCGTGGTCGGGACCGATGGCGACGGCGACGTCGCGACCGGGACGCTGAGCTACACCTTCCTCCCCGATGGCGACGGACCCAACTATGTCGGCACCGAGGCCGGCGAGACCCTCGATGGCGATGCCGATCCGAACATCATCGCCGGGCTGGGCGGCAACGACACGCTCAACGGCCTTGGCGACGACGACACGCTGGTCGGCGGCGACGGCAACGACGCCCTCAACGGCGGCGCGGGTGCCGATATCCTGATCGGCGGGGCCGGCTTCGATACGCTCAATGGCGGCACGGAACTCGACACCTATGTGTTCGACGACAATGCCATCTGGGATGGCAGCTTCGACACGATCGTCGGCTATGCTTCGGGCGAAGTCATCGATCTCACCCAGCTGATCTCGATCACCGGCGCGGACGATGAAAACGACTATGTCCGGGTAACCAACGACCTGACCGACAGCGTGGTCCAGATCAATTTGACCGGATCGGGCGTCGAAGCCGACTGGATCACGATCGCCGAGCTCACGGGCTACACCGGCGACGTGACGATCGGCATCCTGGTCGACGGGGCCGTCGACAATTCGATCGTCATAACGAATGTTCCTCCCGTCGCGCTCGATCTCGATGGCGATGGCGTGGAGTTCGTCGGTCTCGAAGCCGGCGTCACCTACGACTACGATGGCGACGGCGTGCTCGAAGCGACTGCCTGGGTCGGTGCGGATGACGGCATCCTGGTGTACGACGCCAATGGCGACGGCACGGTCAGCGGCGCTTCGGAATTCGTATTCGGTGGCGGCGGATTGTCCGACCTCGAAGCGGTTGCGCAGCTCCACGACAGCAATGGCGACGGCGTGCTCGACGCTTCCGACGATGCTTATGGTAAATTTGGAGTATGGCAGGACGCGAACCAGGACGGTGTCGCCGATGCCGGCGAGTTCCAGTACCTGAGCGATCTCGGCATCGAGTCGATCGGCCTCGACTCGGACGGCGAATCGTATCTCGCCGTCGATGGCCAGGTGATGGTGCATGGCAGCGCCAATGTGACATGGTCGGATGGAACGCAGTCGGTTTTGGCCGATGCCTCTTTCACCACCAGGCAATCCGACGGCGCCATGCTGGCGGCCGCCGGCGGGCTGGCCTTCATCCCGCTGGTTGAAGGCATGGACGGGCTGTCCGACAGCTCGGGCAGCAACAACACTTCGACGAAGAGCCTCGATGTTGCCGAACTCGACTTGTCGGGTTCGACCTCCGGCGGTGCCGAGAGCATGTTCGAATGGCAATCCGGCGATGTGGAATCCGACGATGCGTCGACACCGGAATCGACATCGCTCGGCTCGGAAGGCGTCGTGGATAGCGGAATCAAGGTTACCCAAGATCTTGAATCGGTTGACTATTCCTCAGACGATGAAGCTTCCGAGCCTGCCGTCGAAATCGCCCCGCTGACGGCCCTTGCGATGGATGACTCCTCGTTGATGAGCGCTCTCCTGACTCTCGAAGGCCAGCAGTCCGGCGGCGAAAAGCAGGTCGAGCTGGTCGAAGCCAACGAGGTGCTTGAGGAAGTGGCGTCGAGCGAAGAGATCGACAATCTGCTCGACGGCCTGCTCGGCGATGCCCAGTCCAGCGGGACTGGCGAGTCGGGTGGCGATGTTGCGGCAATGCTGTCGACCGACTTGACTTCGGACAGCAGCACAATGTTCCATTCGCTTGATATTTTGGCGCAAAGTGACAATGATGCTTCCGCGCAGAGTGTATCTGTGGCGTAATAATCAGCGTCGATTAGAATCAGATCGATAAGGGGGTAAGGTATGAGCCGGGACAGAATTGGATTTCGACTGGCCCTGTCTGCTGTCAGTGTAATCGGCGCGATGGCTGTCTTGCCCAATGCGGCGCACGCCCAATCCCTGATGGACCTGGGCGATGGCCAATTGCGTAGCGAGCTCGAAAGCCGCTACGACGCGGCGCTCAGCGCAACACTCGATCCGGCGGTCGTTAACGCCAACGATCCGCGCTATATCTGGGCCTCGGAAGCGAAGATCCAGTGCGCCATCGCCATCGGCTACATGAAGTCCTCGACCCGCGATCCGGTTAGCATCGGCAAATGCGAGGACGCCTACCGGCGGATGCAGTTCGTGCCGCCGCCGCCCCCGCCGCCTCCACCCCCGCCGCCTCCGCCGCCCCCGGCGCGGCCGGACTATTGCGACGAGGCTTTGGCCGGGATCGTGTTCTTCGATTGGGATTCCGCGGTGCCGCTGGACTCGGCCGGGCCGACGCTCGATACGGTCGTCAACCGGTACCAGACCTGCGGATGGAGCGGCCTCTCGCTGGTTGGTCATACCGACCGTTCGGGCAGCAACGCCTATAATGACGGGCTTTCGATGCGCCGCGCCGAAGCGATTGCCGGGGTGCTGAGCAGCCGCGGAATTCCCGCAGCCAACCTTTCGGTCAGCGCGCGCGGCGAAGAACAACCGCGAGTTCCGACGCCGGACGGAGAACGCAACCCGCAAAACCGTCGTGTAGAAATCTCGGCTGAGTAAGAGATCGAGGAGCACAAGATGCATACCAAATTTGCAAGCATGGCGGCAGCGCTCCTGTTGTGTGGAACTTCAGGCGCGGCGATCGCTCAAAACGGCGGCGGACAGGCAGTGTCCATGGCCGAAATGATCGACGTTGCCGTCGATTCCAATCCTCAGATCATCAAGGCCCAGATGAACAAGGAAGCGATCGAGGCCGAGCGCAAGCAGGCCGAGGGAGCTTTCGCACCGCGCGTGGACATTGAACTGTCAGCCGGGGCGCGCCGGCTCGAGAATGCGACGCGCCGCAGTCTCGGCATTGCCGATGACTGGCTCAACCCGCTCGAAGCTTCGGCAGTGGCCGATTGGACCGTGCTCGATTTCGGGCGCCGGCGGGGCGAATTGCTTCGCCAGGCTTCGCGGGTGGACGGCGCTTCGCTGAGAGTCGTCGAACGGTCCGAATTCATCGCCCTGCAGGTCGCCCGGCAATATCTCGACGTGCTGCTCCAGCAGCGTGTCGTCGCGGCCGCCGCGGACAATGCGGCGTTCCATTCCAACCTGGTGGCCGAACTGGGACGGGGTGTCGAGCAGAGGTCGATCAGCGTCGCGGATTTGCAGCAGGCGGAAGAACGCCTCCAATCCGCCAATATCAGCCAGATCGAGGCCGAACAGGCGCTCGAGGATGCCAAGATCTCGCTGCGCGCGCTTACCGGGCTCGATGTCGGCCAGGTCGTGCTGCCGCCCAACCTTGCGTCGGCGATGCCGACCGATCTCGCCCAGGCGGTAGGACTTGCAAGGACCCGGAACCCGCTGGTCCGTGAATCCATGGCCGATGTCGACGCCGCCAATGCGATGGTCGATTCCGCGAAGGGCGCATTGTATCCCACGGTCGGCGTCGAGGTGAGTGGCCGGATCGGGGACGACATCGACGGTTTCATCGGTGAGACCAACGATGTTCTCGGGCGTGTCTACTTGCGCTGGAACCTGTTCGACGGCGGCATCAAGCATGCCAATGTCCAGGAGATGGTCCGTCGCGCCAGCGAAGAGCGTTACGAGTTGCACCAGCGCCAGCGCGATGCGGAAGAAGACGTCCGCACGGCCTGGAACGCAATGCAGACCCAGGGCCGCCGCTCGACCGCGCTGGCCCGGCAAAGCCAGGTGAGCGACGATCTCCTGCTGTCCTATCGCAGCCAGTTCAATATTGGCCGGCGTTCGCTGCTTGACGTGCTCGATGCCCAGAACACCCGTTTCAATACCCAGGTCAGGCTGGAAACGGCGCGGTTCTCGCAATTGTTCGCGCAATATCAGGTGCTTGCGTCAACCAACAGTTTCCTCAACGCGCTCAATATCGAGCCCGGCGCAGGAGCCGGGGAAGATGAGCGTGGCGAGTTCAACTATGGCCCGCCGGTGCCTGCCGAACTGCAGCGGCGGGTGTATCCGGAGTAAGGTTTGCGTTCACGCTTCGTGCGTGAGGCTTGTGTGACATGGCAGACATTGGTGGAGGAATTTCCTCTCGAGAGGACGTGCTGACTGCATGCGTTGGCAAGCTCGCGGCGCATTTCGGCATCGCCTTCTCGCCCAATATGCTCCATTCGCTCGCGCGGAGAGCTGACGGGCGCCTGCCTTTTCACCAGGCGGGACCGGCGATCGAACTGGTCGGCCTGAACCACGAAGCGATTGTCTCCAGAAAATTGCCGGGCAGGGAGGAATATTATCCCGCCCTCCTCTCGGTCGGAGACGATGGCGCCATCGTTGCGCTCGAGCTGGCCGGCGAGGAAGTCCTCGTCTGGCGCCCAGGCCATGGCGAGCCGGTCTGGGAACCCAAGGCAGCTGTCGCAGGGCAATTTTCCGGCGAATTCCTGGCAATCGCGGGCAATCCCGACAAGCTTCGCGAAGCCGAGGCGCCGTGGCACGCAAAAGGGCGGCATCACTGGTTCTGGAGCGAGTTGCGCAAGGAGCGCAGGTCCTACAGGCCGGTGCTGGTCGCATCGCTGCTGATCAACCTCCTGGCGCTCTCGCTGCCGCTCTTCTCTCGTGCCGTGTACGATCGCGTGATTCCGAATGCCGCGGTATCGACCCTGTGGGTACTGGCAGTCGGCGTCCTGGTGGCCTTTGCCCTCGAATACGCACTTCGCAATGCCCGGGCGGCGGTGATCGACCAGATCGGACGCAGGCTCGACCTGCGCCTCTCGCAGAAGATCTACTCCCGGCTCCTTTCGACTCCGCTTGCGGCACGACAAGGCAATACCGGCGCTCTGACCGCGCGCGTCTCGGAATACGCCATCGTGCGGGATTTCTTCGGTTCGACCACGGTCGTCTTGATCACCGACATGGCGTTCTTGCTGCTGTTCGTCGGCGTGATTGCCTATATCGCAGGCTGGCTCGCCATTATTCCGCTGATCGCGATGGCAGGCATGGCGGTGGCCGGCTACCGGCTCCAGCGCCAGGTCGTCGATGCGGTGAGGGATGCGCAGGCCGATCATGGATTGCAGCAAACCCTGCTGGTGGAATCCCTGGCCGGGATGGAAACCCTCAAGAGCATGGCCGGCGAAGGCGGCATGGTCGGGCGCTGGTACCGGCTGGCCGAACTCGGTTCCGCATCCCAGCAAAAGCTGCGGCGCATCAGCACCGCGGCGATCACGCTGGCATCGACGTTCCAGCAATTCTCGACCATCTCGTTGATTATCGGCGGCTATTACCTGTTTGCGGCCGGTTCGATCTCGATGGGTACGATCATCGCCATCGTCATGCTTTCCTCCAGGTCGCTGGCTCCGGCGGGCCAGATCGCTTTCCTCCTGACACGGGGACGGCAGGCGAACGAGACGCTCGACAGCATCGAACGGCTGTTCGAAGGAGAAGACGAACGCAGGATCGGCAATGTCAGCTCTCCCGCGACCGTCAGGGCCGGTACGATCAAGCTCGAAGGGGTCGAATTCCGCTATCCCGAGGCGACGCTTCCCGCACTCGACGGGATTTCGCTGACAATCAATCCGGGAGAACGGGTTGCGATTATCGGCCGGGTAGCCTCCGGCAAGTCGACCCTGGGCCGGGTCATTTGCGGGCTCTACCCGCCAAGCGGCGGGGCGATGCTGATCGACGGGATCGACAGCCGGCAATTCCGCCCGCAGGAAATCCGTGAGAATTTCCGCTTTGTCGGCCAGGATGCCGATCTGTTTACCGGCTCGGTCAAGGAGAACCTCACCCTCGGTCGCGCGGAAGCGACCGACGACGCGCTCGTCAATGCCCTGCGGGTGACCGGCGCGGACCAGTTCATCGGGCGGGATTCGAGCGGGTTCGACCGGGTGGTCGGCGAACACGGCCGCCGATTGTCTGGCGGCCAGCGTTCCTTCCTTGCGCTGGCGCGAGCTTTTGTCAGCCCGTCCAAGCTGCTCTATCTCGACGAACCGACCGGTTCGATGGACAGCCAGACCGAGAAACTTTTCGTCGAACGCTTGTCCCAATCTCTGACGCCGTCGCAAACTCTGCTCATCTCGACTCACCGCTCGGCGCTATTTGCGGTATGCGATCGCCTGATCGTACTCGACAATGGCAAGATCGTCGCCGATGGACCCAAGGATCAGGTCATCGCGGCGAGCGGCGGAAAGCTTGGAAATTAGTGATGGCAGAAGCTCGACTGGAAATGCAGGTGGCCGGTCCCTTGCGGATCGGGCGGTGGCACATTGTCGTATCGGCCATGGTCGCTCTCGTGGCGCTGGCTGCGCTCGTTACAGCGCTCGCGGGCGGTTGGTCGTGGAGCGGAAATTCGGCAGAGGTTCGCGAGCGGGAAATGCTCGATCAACTGGTCCATTCGACGGTTGTGGAAGAGGACAAGGTCCTCAATCGCGGGTTGGACGCCGTCGAGCAGAATTCACTGATCCCGCTGTCGAAGGTCGCGCTTGAGGTTCCTGCCTCCTTTCGCAGCATCGACAATGGCACCCCGCAATACGCCACCGCGCTCAATTGCCTCACCCAGGCGATCTATTACGAGGCCGCCAACGAGCCGTTGGCCGGAAAGCGCGGAGTTGCGCAGGTCGTATTGAACAGGGTGCGCCATCCCGCCTATCCCAACTCGGTCTGCGGCGTGGTTTACCAGGACGCCAACCGGGCGGTTTGCCAGTTCAGCTTCGTGTGCGATGGATCCCTGTTGCGCACTCCGCTCCGGTCCCAATGGGAACAGTCACGCGAAGTGGCGAAGGCGGCGCTTGCCGGTTTCGTCGAGAAATCGGTTGGCTCGGCGACCCATTACCACGCCGATTATGTCGTGCCGAAATGGGCGTACACGCTCGACAAATTGCAGCAGCAGGGCCGCCACATCTTTTACCGTTTCCCGGGGAAATGGGGCGAAGCGAGCTATCTCAGCGCAAGATGGTCCGGGCGTGAAGCGATTCCGACGGTGGATTTCGGGCGTTTGCGGCAAGATCTCGCGGCTCTCGAAGCAGAGGAGCCGGTCATCGAGTTTGTTCCCGGCCTGACCGTTGTCCCGGATGTTGCCGATCGTCATGCGGCCGACGATGTCGGCGGGCGGATCGACACCACCAAGGAATGGCGCCCTAATATCCCCGATCCGGTCGAGGCCAGCAGGACCTATCGCAACACGCTGCAAGGCCAGGCGAGCGGGGATCGCGAACTGGCGAGCACGCTATGAGCGAAGATCAGGGACGCTCCTGGCGCAGCCTTTGGGGTTTTGCCGAGACCTATAGAAACTGGGATGCGAGCCGCCGGTTGATCGCGATTTGCGGTGGCGGGCTGGCGTTGTTCGTCGTCTGGTCCAGCCTCGCTCAGGTTGACGAAGTGACTCGCGGAACGGGCAAGGTGATCCCGTCCAGCAAGGCCCAGCTTGTCCAGGCGGCCGATCCGGCGACAGTGCGCGAAATCCTTGTTCGTAGCGGCCAGACGGTCAAACAGGGCCAATTGCTTGTCCGGCTCGACGATGCCGAGGCATCTTCGCAGCTTGGACAGTTGGAGACCGAAAACGAGCGCTTGAGCGTGAGGGCGGAACGCCTGCGGCAGGAAGCGGAAGGCGGCACACTGGGCTGCGAAGAAGGGACGTTGTGCGCGGAAGAACGGCGGCTCGCGGAAGTCAGGCAAGCCGCGGCGCGGAGCGAGGAGAACGCTCTGGCGGCAGCTGTCGAACAGCGCCGGCGGGACCTGACCGAAGGCCAGGCGACCGTCACTTCGCTGACCAGCAGCCTGCAATTGGCGCGGGAGCAGGTCGATTTGCTGCGGCCCATGGCACAACAGGGAATCATCCCGCAGACCGAGCTGCTCGCTGCCCAGCGCGAAGTTGTCGACCTGCAGGGCCGCCTATCGGCGGCGCGGGAAGGAGTCGCAAGGGCACAAGCGGCAGTGCGCCAGGCGCAGGCCGATCTCAACTCGTCTCGGCTCGACTTCCGGCAACAGGCATTGGCCGAGCGAAGCGAAGTCGCAACCCGGATCGCGGTGAACGAGGAATCCATTCGCGGCGCGGAAGCCCGGCGCAACCGGAACGAATTGCGGTCGCCGGTCGATGGCATTGTCAATGACGTCCAGATCACGACAGTAGGCGGCTTTGTAAGCCCGGGCGAGATGCTGATGCAGGTAGTCCCGGTGGGCGACAAGCTCCTGGTCGAGGCCCGCGTCAGGCCGAGCGACATTGCCTTCATCAAGGTCGGCGATCGCGCCAATGTCAGTGTCACCGCTTATGATTTCTCGATCTATGGCGGGCTTACCGGGCGAGTGCGGCAGGTCTCGGCCGACAGCGTCTATGACGAAGTCGAGCAGGAAGCCTATTACGTGGTTCTGGTCGAAACGGACAAATCCTACATTTCAAGCGGGAATACGCGCCTGCCAATCCTGCCTGGCATGATCTGCAACGTGGAGATCATCACCGGCCGCAAGAGCGTGTTGTCCTATATCCTGAGTCCGGTGGAACGGGCGCTGGGAGAAGCATTGACCGAGCGTTGACGCTGCAGGCCAGTTCAGGAGCTGTGCAGCCAGGTAACCTTGTCATTGAAGCTGAACAGCGGATGGTATTCGTGGCTTTCCGACGCATCCAGGACTTCATCCGATGCGTTGTCGAGCATGTAATAGCTATCGCCGAGGCGTACGATCAGCACGGCATGATCCGCGCGGCGGATTGAATCCTTCACCACCGTCAGGAACATGTCCTCATCGGGAATGCCGCGCGATGCCAGGACCTGCATCTTCACGATCGCGATGTCTTCGCAGTCGCCTTTTCGCCGCGCCAGCGTCGTGGATGCGTCGGCCCAGTAATCGTTCACGCCATAGAGCTGCCGGTCCTCGGCATAGGCAATCGTCTGGTTGGCCCAGCGATTGACTGTGTCGAGCAAGCCGATCCCGTTCGAGCCGCGCGGCACGGGCAGGCCGGCGGCCGTGTTCTGGCGCAATTTGCGACCCCGGACCCTGCTCCAGGCCGCATCGAACGACGTCTTGCCGAGTGTTACCCGCTTGCTCTGCAGGAAGTCGTCCCGCCCGAAATTGCGACTGGCGAAGGCCAGCTCCCTCGAGGCAGCGCCGGTAACGGAAGTTTGCGCGAAGCCGGACGTGCTGCAGCCGCTCGTCGACCTGCGAATGGCGCCGAGCGCCGGCTCGATCGGTTTGATTTCCTCGAGCAGCGGATTTCCCACGATCCGGTTCTGGGCAACGCCCTGATCGCCGACCGCCGCCTGCTGCAGGCGAATCTGTTCCAGCATGCTCGGCTGGCCGCCCAGGACGGCCGATGCCTTGCTCGAATAGGTGGCCGAGGCGGGCGCCGCGCCATAAACGGTGGCGACCTGGGCGCTGCAACTGGTCAGTGCGCTGGCGTAGATCGCGGTGCTCGACGCAATCGCATCGACCAGCGCGAGCTCGCTCGCCTGCGCAGGCGCGGTCAGTCCGGCCGAAGCCATCGCCAATGCTGCCAGAGCAGTCTTGTAGGGTGCTTTCCCTCGCATGGTCCACAAAATGGACCGAGGGAGTCAAAGCTAGGTGCCCGAGAGTGGTTAATGCCAGGGTAGGGAGTGCGGGGGATTCCCGGCCTCGAACCGGGTCTTTGGGTTAAGACGATCCTGCGCCTGTGCGGCCCAACTGTTTCCTGCCGGAGGACTTTAATAGCCGAGGATCGCCTTCACCTCGCAATATTCCTCGAGTGCGAAGACCCCATACTCCCTGCCATTGCCGGACTGCTTGTAGCCTCCGAAGGGCGCATAGCCCGACCAAGGCGGATAATTGATGTGGACCTGGCCCGCGCGGATTTGCCTAGCGACCCGTCGAGCCCGCTCAAGGTCAGCCGACTGGACGTGCGAGCTGAGTCCGTAAACCGTCGCATTGGCGATGCGAATGGCATCGTCCTCGTCATTATAAGCCATGATCGAGAGTACCGGGCCGAAGATCTCCTCTTGCGCGATACGCATGTCGGTGGTGACTTCGGAAAAGACCGTCGGTCGCGCATAGAATCCGCGATTGAGGCCATGGGGGCGTCCGGTGCCGCCGGCTACGAGCTTCGCCCCCTCGTCGATCCCCGCCTGGATCAGTTCCTGGACCTTGGCGAATTGCGGCGCATTGGCGAGCGCGCCGATCACGCTTGCTTCGTCGAGCGGATCGCCAACGATGACGCCATTCGCGGCTTCGGCGGCGAGCGCTTCGACTTCCGCCAGCCGCGAAGCTGGGACCAGCATGCGCGTTGGGGCGGCGCAGGACTGGCCGCAATTGCGCATTGCCGCCAGCACCCCCTTGGGCACGGCCTCCGCGAAATTGGCATCGTCGAGCAGGATATTGGGCGACTTGCCGCCCAGTTCCTGGACCACGCGCTTGATCGTCGGGGCGGCGGCCTGCGCGACCAGAATCCCGGCGCGGGTCGAGCCGGTGAAGGAGACCATGTCGACATCGGGGTGCGACGCCATCGCCTGGCCGACCGCTTCACCCGTCCCGTTGACAAGGTTGAATACGCCGGGAGGAGTTCCCGCATCGTGCATCACCTGCGCAAGCAACAGCCCGGTGAATGGCGAAAGTTCGCTCGGCTTGAGAACCGCGGTGCAACCGGCGGCGATCGCGGGCATGAGCTTGGCGGTGATCTGGTAGAGCGGCCAGTTCCACGGCGTGATCATGGCGCACACGCCGATTGGCTCCTTCCTGACATGGATGCCGTTCACTTCCAGTTCGAACTCGAAGGTTCGCAGCACGTCGATCGCCACGCGCACGTGCTCGATCCCGAAATGCACCTGGCCTGCCCGGGCAAAGCCGATCGCTGCGCCCATTTCGGCGATGATCGCCTGGGCGAAGGCTTCCGCACGTTCTTCCAGCAGGCCGCGAATCCGCTCGAGCAGCGCCAGCCGCTCCTCGACGGAAGTTCTCGAGAAGCCATCGAAGGCGTTACGCGCGGCGGCAACGGCCAGGTCCACATCGGCCGGCGTGCCCGCCGCTATGCAACCGAATACCTCCTCGGTGGCCGGGTTCACGACCGGGATCTCGGCTGCGTCCGCGCGTTCGATCCATTCACCGCCGATGTAGAAGCGCATGTCTCTTTTCACGGAATGTCTCGATCCTCTGCCATGGTTCGATGTTCCTGCAGCGCTGCAGTTGCGCGGTCAACATGGATTGCCATTGCCCTTTCTTCCGCAGCAATGATAGCATCACAGTGGCCGGCCGGAACCGGCAGCGGGAGAGATAAATGGTTTACAAGACCCGGATGGGCGCGCTTGGCTCCTATGAGAAAGGCGTGATCGAGCTCGACGACGATCTCAGGAAATATGCCTTCTCGAATATTTTCGAAGTCGCCGAAAAATCGGCGCCGTTTGAGCGGGTCGCGGTGGTGCAGAACCTCGAATATGTCGCTGAAGTGATGCGGGTCGAGGGCGAATCCCCCTGGTATGCCGCGCCGCATGATGAATTCGCGATCGTGATGGATGGTGAAGTGACCTTCCATTTCGTCAAACTGGCGGACGACCAGGTGCCGAGCCACGGCGGCGGGGCGGTGCAGCTCGGCGCTGAGCCCAATGGGCCGCGCATGGGCAGGGTGACCGCCCGCCGCGGGCACCAGGTGCTGCTTCCGCAGGGGGCGGCGTACCAGCTGGCCTCATCGGCACCCGGTGTCGCGATCATCCAGACCGTCGACGGGCCGGTGACCGTCAAGCGCTGGTCGGAAATCTGCACCGTGGGAGAGGCATGATGAGCGTACTCGATGCAAAAGTCGAAAAGGTCGGCACCGATCCCGTCACGGGCTATTCCAGTTTTCGCCTGGGCAGCTTCACCTTCCATCGCGATGAATATTTCGCGCATGTCACCTGGCCCAAGGGCAGCCATATCATCGAGATCGACCGGTTCCTGCGCGCGATGGTTCGCGATATCGGTTGGGGCTTCTTCTACGGCTGGATCTTCTTCGACGACATTTTCGGCACCACCAATCATTATGGCACGGTCGATATCTTCGCCGGTTCCTACGATCGCGGATGCAGGGAAGCCGGGATCGACCTGCTGGAGACTTTCCCGGCCGAAGCGGTGGCCGAGGCCTTCACGGCAATCTCGCAAGACTGGATCAGCGAGGGCTACGATCCGCTCAACGCCCCGCTCGAAACCGGTACGCCGATCGGACCCAAGGGCAAGGAGCGCAGCGATCCGCTGCTCAGGAGCTTCATCGCCGCCGATCGCATGCTCGGCCTGCCGGGTGACAAGTCGGTCCGTACCGAGGAGGCAGGCTTCCCGGTCAACCGCGCGTTCGCCGACATGGAGCTCGATATGCCGGAAATCGAGTGCGAACCCGGCTTCGAAGGCCAGCTCCACGCGATCAACCTGTTCGACCATATCGCCCGCAGCGACATCACCTGGAACCCGTCGATCAGCGCGGTCACCCGGGCGAATATCTGCTGCGTCACCAGTGAGGAGCACATGCTGCCGGTGATCCATGGCAACGACCGCAACGAGTGGTTCATCCAGCTGACCGACGAGATCCACTGGAACATCGCGGACAAGAACACCGGCGCGCCGCGCGGGCGGGTGGTGATGAGGGCGGGCGATGTCTGCGCCATGCCGGCCGACATCCGCCACCAGGGTTTTGCGCCCAAGCGTTCGATGCTGATGGTGATGGAGAACGGGACCCCCGGGCTGGAGCAGCGTTACGCCTCGGGAGAGTTAAAACCCTATCCGGTTGATTTCGGATCCTGATCGCCACGGAACTCGGCAGATTCGAGCTCGGGGGAAGAGCGTAGGCGCCAGCATTGTCGGGAACTTATCGAGCCTTAGCCTCGCAGCAATGGTTTTGGCTGGTTGTACCCACCACGCAGCGACTTGCGGGCTACCGATTAGCCTGAATTTCGGCCCACATCCTCCCTGATACAAACTGCGGCTTGTTCTTGTTCGTTCGAACGAATAATCATTGCCGATGCGGAACGACCTGATTCGGGTGGCGATCGACAAGTTCGGTCAGGAAGGCTTCGATGCTGTCGGTACGCGCGAAATCGCCGGCGCCGTCGGAACTGCGATGTCATCCATCACCTATCATTTCGGGGGCAAGGAAGGCCTCTATCTCGCCGCTGCGGAACATATTTTCGATCACATGCAGTCTGTGGTTCGGAGCGAACCCGATCGACTTCCCGGTCCCGAGGCGACCGCCGACCAGCGGATATCCATGATCTGCACCGTCCTGCGGCAGGTTGGCGAATTCATGCTGGCGAAGGAAAGCGCGCCGTTCGCGCTGTTTATTGGGCGCGAACAGCAGGCACCGTCACCGGGCGTGCTCAAACTCATGAATGAGCGGATGCGGCCGATGATGGAGGCCTTGGTCAGCCAAGTCAGGCTGCTGCGCACCGATCTGGACGACCGCCAGGCGCGGGCAACCACGCTCTACCTGTTCGGAATGGCCATTTGCCTGCGGCATTCGCGTGCGTCGCTTCGGCTCCTGTTGGGTGTCGACGAGATCGATCCGGTCACGTCGGACGTGTTGCTCGGCCAGCTGGAAGCGAATGCCCGGCTGGTGCTCGAGGGAGGCCGAACATGAGGTCGCCCTTGCTCGCATTTGCAGTGCTGCTGCTTGGCGGTTGCATCTCCATGGCGCCCGACCAACAAGTGCCGGAAGTGGCCTCGGAATTGCCGGATGCCTATCCGGACTTCGTCACTGCCGGCGATTATCGCCCGGCTGCCTGGTGGAACGCTTTCCAGGATCCGGTGCTCGACGGGCTGGTCGACCGCGCACTTGACCAGAATCTCGACATCGCCGAGGCCTCTGCGCGGGCAGAGCAGGCGGCAGCACAGGCGCGAGTCTCGCGCGCTGCCTTGTGGCCAACCCTCAACGCCACGGCCGGGGCGAGCTATTCCGAAAACCCGCTCTCGGGGAGCGCCTTCGGCAATTTTCCCGGCGGTCCTTCGCGGCTGGTGAGCGAGACCTATTCGCTCGGCCTGAGCGCATCCTACGAAGTCGACCTGTTCGGCAAGGCGAATGACGACTTCCGCGCGGCAAGATCCGACGCAGTGGCGGCCGAACAGGATTATCGCGCGGCCCGGCTGGCGACCGTGGCTGAAACGATCGCGGCATATTTCGACATTGTCGATGCCCGCCGTCAGATCGAGATGACGCTGCTCACGGCTGATGTGCTGGCCGACCGGGCGGAGCGCACCGAGGAGCGCTACCAGCGTGGCCTGGCCCAAAGCTTCGAACTGTACCAGGTCCGGCAGGACCTGCGCAGCGTCGAGGCGAGCCTGCCGACCCGCGAGAACGCGCTGACCTCTGCCGAAGGGAGGCTGGCGCTGCTGCTGGCGGATTACCCGCAGGAAGTCGGACAATTGCTCGCCACCAGGCTCACGCCGAGGCTCGTCTTCGAGGACATTCCCGCCGGCCTTCCCGCAGAGCTTCTCGCTCAGCGTCCCGACGTGGCGGCGGCCTGGGATCGCCTGGAGTCGGCGCGGCTCAGGATCGGCGCGCGTCGGGCGGAGCGCTTTCCTGCCCTGCGCCTGACCGCTTCGACCGGCGCGCAAGGCGGCAGCCCTGCTGACGCGATCGACTTTGGGCAGAACTGGCTCCTCTCGCTGGCGGCCAATCTCACGGCTCCGCTCATCGATGGTGGACGGATTTCGGCCAATATCAGGGTGGCCAGGGCAACCTACGACCAACGGGCCGCCGCATACGGCCGCGCCGTGCTCGGAGCCTTCCAGGAAGTGCGGACGGCGATTCTCTCCTATGAGGAACAGCGCCAGCGCTATCGCCTGATCCTGTCGCAGCTGGACGACGCCAAGGCCTCGCTCGATCTGCAGTCGCGCCGCTACGAGGCCGGCGTGGGGGATTATGTCGGATATCTCGACGCCCTGCGCGGATTTTACCAGGTTGAAAGCAGCCTTTCCGCCGCCGGGCGCGACGTCGCGCTCGCCCGGCTCGGCGTTCACCGCGCATTGGGCGGCGATTGGGAAATTGACGGTGAGAGAGCCGCGCTTGCTTCCACCGAAACGGGAGGAGCGCAATGAACCGCCAGTTGAAATGGGCTGCGCTCCTGCTTGTCGGGGCGGTGGCGATTGTCGCGCTGATGATCTTCCTGCGCCCGAGCCCGGTCGAACAGGAACCGGTCGCGGTCGCGCCGCTGGTCGAGACGGCAGCCTACACGGTCGGCGCAGGGCCAATCGAAGTCGAAGCTTCGGGAACGGTCCAACCGCTCGAGGAAGTCACACTGGGCGCCGAGGTTGCCGGCAGGCTTGTCTATGTCAACCCGGCGTTCCGCGAGGGAAGCCTGGTTGGCAGCGGGATGACCCTGTTCCGCATCGACCCGGCCGATTACCAGAACCGGGTCAGGAGTGCGCAGGCCGATGTCGCGGCGCAGGAAGTCGCTGTCCTGCAGGCGAAGGAAGAGGTGACGATCGCCGAGGCGGAGCTGCGTCGTTTCGCCGAGCGCGAAACCGGACGCAGCGCCCTGGCCCAGGCTATCGACGGAAACGATTACGCCGCGCGCATCCTTCCACCTCAGGGTTTGCCTCAGGCCGGGGGCCTCCGCGGTACGGCCAATCCCAACCAGCTCGCCACCCGAGAACCGCAATTGCGCTCGGCCGAAGCCGCGCGCGACCGGGCCCAGGCGCAATTGGCCGATGCCCAGTTGGCGCTATCGCGAACCCAGGTTCGCGCCCCGTTTGACGGCATTGTCCGCAGTGAGACCACCGCAATCGGTGCGCTGGTCCAGCCCGGTCAGACGCTCGGTTCGATCGTCGCGACCGATGCCTACGAGGTCCGCGTTTCGCTGACCGAAGACGAGGCAGCTCTAATTCCGGGCCTGTTCGCAGGGAGCGGGGCGAGAATTCCCGCAGCGGTGTACACCGAACAGAGCGGACGGCGCTACCGCTGGGCCGCCTATGTCGATCGGGCCGATGCGATCCTCGATGCCGAGACCCGCACGATCGACGTTTTCCTCAGGGTCCAAAATCCGCTGCGCAGCGGCACCCCGGTCGATACCGGGAATGGCTTGGCGCAGGGACCGGTGCCGCTCCTTCTCGGAAGTTTCGTCCAGGCAACGATCACCGGATCGAGCAGTGAATCCTTCGCCAGGATCCCGATCAACGCCCTGAAGACCGACAACCAGGTCTGGGTCGTCAGGGACGGCAAGCTCACGATCGTCCCGGTCGAAATCATCCGGCGCGGCGACACCGATGCCTATGTCAGGGCAAGCGGACTTGGACCCTCGGGCCGGGTCGTAACCAGCAATCTGAGGACCCCCGTGAACGGCATGCAGGTTCGCATGCGCCCGGATGCCGAGGCCAAGGCGGATGAGTAACGATCCGGTCCAGCCGGCACCGGGCGAAGAGGAGATTCCCCTCGACCGCTTCGGCAACCCTGCCGACCGGGCCCGCGATCGCAAGGGAATTGTCGCATTCATGGCGCGCAACGGAGTCGCCGCCAACCTGTTGATGATCTTCATGCTGCTGGCCGGACTCGCCGCCTATGGCAGGATCGTGCAGGAGGTCTTCCCCGAAACCAGCCTCGATGCGGTAACGGTGCGCGTTGCATATCCCGGCGCAACGCCCGAGGAAGTCGAGGAATCGATCGTCCAGAAGATCGAGGAAGCGGTCCAGGCGATCGAGGGCGTCAAGAAGATCACCGGGACTGCCGCCGAAGGTTCGGGGACGGTGCAGATCGAGCTCGAGCTCGGTACCGACATCGCTCGCGCGCTCGATGACGTGAAGGGCGAAGTCGACCAGATCCAGACCTTTCCGATCGAAGCCGAAGAGCCCGATATTCGCGAGCAAACGTCTCGCCAGAGCGTGATGCGGGTCGCCCTGTTCGGCGACATTCCCGAGCGTTCGCTAAAGGAAGCTGCGTACCAGCTCGAAGATGCGCTCGCCGCGCTGCCCGAGGTCAGCTATGTCGAGACCAGCGCGGTCCGGCAATACCAGGTGTTCATCGACGTGCCGCAGGACCGGCTCGAAGCGCTGGGACTATCCTTGACCGACGTCGCCCGCGTGGTTTCGCAAAGCAGCCTCGACAGCCCCGCCGGCTCGATCGAGACCGACACCGAGGAAGTGCGCTTGCGCACTGTCGGCCAGAATTACGACCAGCGCGATTTCGAAAGTATCGTGCTGCGCACCAGGCCGGACGGGACGATCCTGCGGTTGGGAGACGTCGCCCAGGTCGAGGACGGCTTCGAGGATTCGGACCTGATCGCCCGTTTCAACGGGCTGCCGGTGGCCTTCGTCGATGTCTATCGCACCAGCGACGAACGTGTTCTTGAGGTCGCCGAGGCGGTCAGGAACTATCTCGAAAGCGGGTCGGCCTCGACCCTTCCGCCCGGCGTGTCGGTCGCCATCTGGGACGACTCATCGGAACTGTTCGGCGATCGCCTCGAATTGCTGCTCAAGAACGCCTGGATGGGCCTGATCCTGGTGCTGGCGGCCCTTACGCTGTTCCTCGACGTCCGGCTGGCCTTCTGGAGCGCGATCGGCATCGGATCGACCTTTGTCGGGGCGATCTGGATCATCGAGATGATGGGATCGAGTATCAACATGATCTCGCTGTTCGGGTTCATCGTCGCGCTTGGCCTGGTGGTCGACGACGCGGTGGTGGTGGGCGAGAATGTCTATGCCGAGCGAGAGCGCGGCCGCAGCGGGATCGGCGCGGCGATAGCCGGGACCCAGCGGGTCATCGTGCCGGTGGTGTTCGCGGTCGCCACGACCGTGGTCGCGTTTACTCCCCTGCTCGCGGTAGGAGGAACGATCGGCAAGGTGATGAGCGACGTACCGCTGGTGGTGATCGCGGTGCTCGGCCTGTCGCTGGTTGAAGCCCTCTTGATCTTGCCCAATCATCTTAGCAGCCTGCCCGCTCATGGCGCGCATGCCGGCAATGCGGTGCTGAAATTCTTCGAACGTATCCAGCGCGGCTTCGACCGGCGCCTGCAGTCGTTTATCGAAGGGCCGCTCGACCGTGGGCTCAAATTTGCGGTCGATATGCCATACATTGTCGTTTCGGCGGCCCTGGCGCTGCTGATCGTCCTGGCCGGAATGGTTCCGGCGGGGCTGATCAAGACCGAGTTCTTTCCCCAGATCGAGGCCGATGTCGTCAGCGCGACGCTGGAGATGCCGGCGGGTACGTCGGTCGAACGGACGGCAGAAGTGGTCGCGCGGCTGGAGGCGGCGGGAGACCGGGCGATCGCCCGCTTCAACGAGGGCAATGCCGAAGACGCGCGCTTCATCGAATCGCAATTCACGACCGTGGGCCTGGTCCAGGGCGGGCAGGGCCCGATGCTGCAGTCCAGCACCCTGCAGCCCAACGTTGCCGGGATCCAGTACAGCCTCGTCAATGCGGACGAGCGCGATTTCGGTGCCGCCGAGTTCGAACAGGCCTGGCGCGAGGAAGCCGGCCCGGTACAGGAAGCGCGCTCCTTTTCGATCAGTTCGAGCCTGATCTCTGCCGGCGATCCGGTGAACATCAGGCTGACCCATCCGGACGTTGCCGTGCTCGATACGGCATCAGAACGGCTGACCTCGGCGTTGGCGAGGGTCAGCGGCGTGTTCGATGTCGAAAGCGACAACGATGCGGGAATGCAGGAAGTCGAATTGCGGCTCAAGCCGTCGGCGCGCACGCTCGGAATCACGCTCCAGGATCTTGCCGGGCAGGTCCGGGCCGCCTTTTTCGGGGCCGAGGCCGTCAGGGTCCAGCGTGGGCGTGAGGATGTCAGGGTCTATGTCCGCTTGCCCGAGGACGAACGCAATTCGATTGCCGACATCGCCCGCTATCGGGTGCGCGTGCCGGGCGGGCAGGTACCGCTCGGCAGCCTTGCCGATGTCTCCTTTGGCACGGCGCCGACATCGATCAACCGGGAAGACGGCCACCGAATCAATACGATAACCGCAGATCTCGACACCGACATCATCACCAGCCAGGAAGCGGCCGATCTGATCTCGGACCGGATCATGCCGGAATTGCAGGCGGACTATCCCGCCCTGCGTTACGAATTCGGCGGCGAACAGGAGGAACAGGCGGAAAGCTTCGGCGATCTCGGCTCGGCCTTCCTGCTGGCCCTGGCGGGGATCTATGCCCTGCTGGCGATCCCGTTCCGATCCTATGTCCAGCCGCTGATCGTCATGGCGGTGATCCCTTTCGGCATGATCGGCGCGCTGATCGGGCACATTCTCCTGGGAATCTCGCTCGGAATCGTCTCGATGTTCGGGATCATTGCGCTGTCGGGCGTCGTGATCAACGGCGCGCTGGTGCTGATCGACTTCATGAACGAGAACCTCGCCAACGGAATGGATCGCAAGGCCGCGATTATCCATGCGGCGAAATCGCGCTTCCGCCCGATCATCTTGACCGCGATCACGACCTTCCTGGGTGTGGCGCCGATTACTTTCGAAACCAACGTCCAGGCGCAATTTTTGGTGCCGATGTCGGCAAGCCTGGGGTTCGGGATCCTGTTCGGCACTGCCATGCTGCAGATTCTCGTTCCGGCCCTGGCGATCCTCCAGATGCGCGCCGCAGACCGGATCGGGAGATGGATCGGCGCAATGCGGCCGCATGAGCCGCAAGAGGTGATTGCCTGAGTTGACGGGTGGCGAACTGCGGGGGCAATCTCGATCAATGGCGGAGGATAGCTTCACACCGATCATGCGGCCGGGCGTCGATCCCTACAGCGCCGCGCACAAGCCGCCGCTGCCGCCACCGGATTATGACAAGCGGGTCGAACAGGGCCTCGCGATCGAACGGAACTGCACGATATCGCTGCGTGACGGGGTCGAGATATTCTGCGACCTCTACCGGCCCGAAGGCGCCGAGCGCGATGTGCCGATCCTGCTGGCATGGGGCCCCTACGGCAAGCACGGGCTTTCCAACCAGGTGTTCTGGCCGCGATCGGGCGTCGATCCCCAATGGCTTTCGACGCTGACGCCGTTCGAGGGGCCGGATCCCGTGTGGTGGGGCCAGCACGGTTACGGCGTGGCGATCGTTGATCCGCGGGGAGCGTGGCTTTCGGGCGGCGATTTTCACCACAACGGCATCGAGGAAGCGCAGGATTGCGCCGATGCGATCGAATGGCTGGCGCGGCTCCCGTGGTCCAACGGGCGGGTGGGAATGAGCGGGGTCTCCTATCTCGGCGCGATCCAATATTACGTGGCCCCCTTGAAACCCGAGCCGCTCGCCGCGCTCAATATCTGGGAGGCGTTTTCGGATTGGTACCGCGAATTTGCCTATCACGGCGGGATTCCCGAGACGAACTTCCTCCCGCGCGCGTCGGACAATATTCGCTTTTCTTTGAACCGAACGGAGAACACGCTGGCCAATGTCCAGGCCCATCCGCTGATCGATGAATTCTGGCGCTCGAAAGAGGTCGATCTCGAAGCGATCACCCAGCCGGCCTTCGTCACCGCCAGCTGGTCGGATCACGGGCTCCATCTGCGCGGCACGATCGAGGCGTTCGAGCGGATCGGATCGCAACAGAAATGGCTCTATGTCCACGGCCAGAAGAAATGGGCCAATTACTATCGAGCCGAGAGCCGCGCGAAGCGCCTGGCGTTTTTCGAGCATTTCCTGCGCGATCGCCCGACTTCGGTGAGCGCCTGGCCCAGGGTCCTGCTCGAAGTGCGCGAGAAGCATGGCGTTGCCATGGAGCGCGAGGAGACCGAGTGGCCCTTGGCGCGCACCGAATATCGCCAATTCTATCTCGATGCGGCGACCGGCAGCCTATCGGATGCGCCTGTCTTGCCTGCCGATTTGCGGCAGGATGCATGCGACGGGCGGGCGCATTTCGATATCCGCTTCAACGAGCCGGTCGAACTCACCGGTCATGCCAGCCTCAAGCTGTGGGTCGAAACCGAAGGCAGTGACGATGCCGACCTGTTCGTCGCGCTGCAGAAGCTCGATGCCGAGGGGAACGAGGTCGGCTTTACCTTCTATGCCTTTTTCGAGAACGGTCCGATCGCGCTCGGCTGGCAGCGGGCGAGCCACCGCGAGCTTGACGAGATGAAGTCGCGCACCGGCCGCCCGGTCCATACGCATGTCTCGGAAGAGCCGCTCCGGCCGGGCGAATGCATCCCGGTAGCAATCGAGCTGTGGCCCTTCTCGGTGCGTTTCAACGCAGGCGAGACGCTGCGGCTGGTGGTTGCGGGAGCGGATATCTACCGCAAGGAAGAAGGGCTGATGTTGCCGTTCCCGCTACACGAGAACACACGCAACAAGGGCATCCACATCTTCCGCACCGGGGGCAAGCACGACAACGTACTGACGTTGCCCTTCATTCCTAAAAAAATCACCTGATTACAGGAAGTTGTTCGGCCAGATCATCGTCCGCCACATATGGGCGGAAGGCGAATTGTCGAAGCCGAGCCCTTCTGCGGGCTGCTTCCAGTTGCGCGCGAGCAAGTCGGTGAAGACGTCGGGATCGACCTCGGGATAGGGATCGAAGAAATAGGTGTCGTAAAGCGTTACCTGGCGCGCGGTCATGTACCATTCGTGGTTCTTCGCATATTCGGCGTCGCGTTTGATGTAATCGGGCGGATCGAAGTCCGCGCCGAAGAACCTGTCGTAGCTCTCGGGGTAGTCGTAGCCGACGTCGGGATCGGGAAAATAGCGCAACGCCTGGTGATACTGGACCGCCCAGGCCACCTCCGGCTCGACATAGGGCGCGATCAGCTGGGCACCCCAATAGCCGTGATCGCTGCGGATCAGGCAGCCATTGGCGATATCGTGGAGCAGGCAGGCCATCACCACCTTGTCTTCCTGCCCGTCGTCCATCGCCCGCTTGCCGCTGACGGTGAGGTGCCGCACCGCGATATCGTTGAAGCGGTATTTGAAGAAGTCGAGCAGGGTCGGCTTTTCGGGCATCCGCGGCAGCGCCGGGTTGTCGCCCATCATGAAGACATGGTTCTCGTCCATCCGGGCGATGAATTCGTCTTCGGGATTGGGCCGGCCGGTCCCGATCCACGAGATCGGGTGCGGCATGATCATTCTCTCGCGCCCAGCCTGGGGATAGGCCTGGTCGTCGCACATATTCGTCTCTCCCACGCAATTGCGCTCGTAATGGAATCCCTGTTGGGGAATTCCATTACGAAACGCAAATCGCGGGTAGCGGGCTATTCGGTTTCGGGAGCGGAGGCGGTGCCTTCCCAGCCGGTCGGCGAGTTCAAGGGCGCAAGAAAGCCCATCGCCTCGATCTCGTGGACCTTGCCGTCGGCGCCGACCTTGAAGATATGCGCGGCGGGCAGGTCGAACGGCCCGAGATCGGCGAACATGCCTTCATCCTTGGCGCGCATGACAACAGTTCCGTCGATTGCGGTCACCGGATAGGGCTCGAAGTCCATCGGATGGCGGAAATGCGAGAGACCCATGACGAGGCCGGTCACCGGATCGGCCGCAAACACGCGGCGATTATCGATCCGGTCGATATAGGCGAAGGTGTTGGAGGTGAGCTGGCCGGCGCAATCGCGTGCAACCGGGCTGGCGTTCGGATCGCCGAAATTGCCCCGACTTTCGCCGGGACCCGCAGTTTCGATACCGTTCTCGTATCGCGCGCAGTCGGCAGCGAAGGGCATCAGCGTGCCATCATTGTCGTCGAGCGCGTCGTAATAGGTAGCGCCGAGGGCGATCAGCTCCTCCGCGCTCTTGCGGTCGGCCTCCGGCACATCGGCGAGCAGGCCCGCGCGCGGCGTGTGCAGATGGTCGAGCGGGGAAGGTCCGCCGAAGGGCGATTCCGCATTCACTTCGGCATGGAGATGTTCGGCTTCGACGATGCTCCCGGCTGGATCGAGCTTGAGCCTCAGGGCAACAATCGTCGGCTTGCCCTC
>NZ_DBNHSF010000126.1:0-6871 GCF_057143545.1 Candidatus Andeanibacterium sp. | reverse complement strand
TCGGCGCGCCGACCGGCATGATCATGAATTCCTGGATGTCGATCGGGTTATCGGCATGTTCGCCGCCATTGATGATGTTCATCATCGGCACCGGCAGGACATGCGCGGAAACGCCGCCGATATAGGCATAGAGCGGCAGTCCGCGGGCATTGGCCGCCGCCTTCGCCACGGCGAGACTGGCGCCGAGGATCGCATTTGCGCCCAGGCGGCCCTTGTTCCCGGTTCCGTCGAGCGCGATCAGCGCCAGGTCGATATCGCGCTGGTCTTCGGCATCGAACACATCGACCAGGAGGTCGCGAATTTCGCCATTCACGGCAGCGACCGCCTTGGAGACGCCCTTGCCGAGATAGCGCCCCTTGTCGCCATCGCGCAGCTCGACCGCCTCATGCGCGCCGGTCGAGGCGCCCGACGGCACGGCCGCCCGGCCGAAACTGCCATCGTCCAGCAGGACGTCGACTTCGACCGTCGGGTTGCCGCGGCTGTCGAGAATTTCCCTTCCATGGATGTCGATAATTGCGGTCATGGCGATTTGGCGCTCCTGCTGCTATGATGCAGTGCAATAAAGGAAATATCGGCCTCCTAGTCAGTGGAACATTGGCAAGCAAGCCGCGTTTCCTATCTAGGGTACAGGCGGGATCGCCCCGTCGTCGGAAATCAGCCCCGCAACACCTTAAAGGGGAAAGGAATATTGTCATCATGGCCCAAACGAACGCGAAGAAGCCCGCGTCTCCCAGGAAAGCCAAGCCAAGGAAGGAAACTCAAGTGGACCACAAGACCGAAGCCAAGGCCAAATTCTCCAAGGCCCTCGAAGAGGCGAAAGCCGGCGCCGCCGAACTCGGCGCGGAAGCGAAGGAACGCGCCGGAGTCTACAAGGACAAGGCCGTCGCGAAATCCGGTGACTGGGTCGAAGACGCCAAGCGTTACGGCAACGAAGCCAAGACCAAGGCCGGGGAACTCGCCGCGCAGGGCAAGACCCGCGCCAGCGACGCCCTTTCGGGCCTCGGCAAGCTGGTGGCCGACAATGCCGAGACGATCGACGAGAAGGTCGGCCCGCGTTACGGCGATTATGCCCGCACCGCCTCGCGCAAGATGCAGGAAACCGCCGCCGCGATCGAATCCAAGGACTTCGAGGAGCTGGGCGACGATGCCCGCGAATTCGTGCGCAAAAGCCCCGGCCTGGCGGTAGGACTGGCGGCCATTGCCGGCTTCATGCTGGCCCGCCTGTTCACCGGTTCGAAGAAGTAGGGCCAAGGAAATAGGGGACTCCGCGCTGACCGCCATTGACTTCGAACCCGCCCGGTCGTTGACAGCCAGCGATGCTTGACGAGCCGAAGGAGCAGGACAGCGAGCTGGAACCGGTCGCACAGCGTGCGTCCGGCGAGCCCTCGCCGTCGCTCCTCGCCGATGTCGAGGCATTGGTCGAAGACGGCAAGACCTATGCCGAGGCCGAACTCGCCTACCAGAAGACGCGGCTGACCTACGTCTCCCGGCAGGCCAAATCGGCCGCGCTCTATACGTTGATCGCGGCGGCGCTGGTGGTGATGGCGGTCGTTACCCTGTCGATCGGCGCGATCCTGGCCCTGACCCCCGTGATCGGCGCGTTCGGCGCTACCGCGGTGGTGTTCGTCGCGCTGGTTCTCGGCGCATTGCTGTTCGGGATCGCCGCCAGGGGCAAGATCGCCAAGGCCGTGAGCGCGTTCGAGAGCGACGATGGGCAAGCTTGAAGAGCGCCTCGCGGAAGATCGCGCCCTGCGGAATTCCGCGAGGACGCTGTTTCGCAAGGAACTGGAGTTCGTCAGGCGGGAAGTGACGCCCAAGGCGCTCGGCGAACGGGCCGGAGTGCGGATCGGCGAACAGGTCGACCGGGCAAGCGACAGCGCGATCGAGCTGGCGGAAAGGCATGGCGGCAAGGCTGCCGCGCTCATCGGGGCAATCGCCGCCGGGTTCGGGGTATGGCTGGCCCGCAGGCCCATTCTTGCACAGTTTTCCGCCCTGTTCAGCAAGGGTGAAGCTGCAAGCGGTGATATGGAGCGGACTGAGGAAATACCGGAACAGGATTCGGACAATGAGTGAACAAGACCGCGAGAACCTGAAGCAGCGGATCGCCGCCGGCGAAGCGCGGCAGGAAGCGCGCGAACTGGCGCTTGCCGACCGGGCCGCCGAAGCGCGCGACCGGCTCACCAGGGCCGCACGCGAACATCCATTCCTGCTGATCGCGGGCGGGCTGGCGATCGGCGTGGCGATCAGCGCCCTGGTCCCCAGGTCGCCCACCAGGCGGCTGACCAGGAATGCCATCGGGTTCCTCGCCATGCTGACCGAGCTTGGCGTCACCTACAGCCGCGAGGCGCTGGAAGACGCGGACGAAGCCCGCCGTGCGGGCAAGGAAAAACTTGCCGAGCTGGGCAATTCGCTCATCGACAGCGCGAGCAGGCTGAAGGACCGGGTGCTGGAAAAGGCCGGCTAGAGCGACTTCGAGCCGGATGGAAGCATCTGGCAGCCTGGAAATCGCGGGGGCTGGACAAGGTCATGGAGCGCCCGAGCGGAGGGCTTGCCAGAACCGTGCAAAGCCCTATGTCCGTTTGCGGACATATTGCACCGCAACAAGGCGATCAAGGGCACCGCGATGTCGAAACAGCTTCTCCACCTTGTCATGGGCGGACGGGTTACCGATCCCCAGACCTGCGAATTCAAGGATCTCAAGGATCTTCACGTGGTGGGCTTCTATCCCAACTATGCCGAAGCCGAAGAGGCGTGGCGCGGCTGGGCCCAACGCACGGTCGACGATGCCGAAATGAAATATGTCATCGTCCACCTGCACCGGCTGCTGGAGCCGGAACTGCCTGACACGTAACTTCTCTCTCCCCTTCAGGGTAGAGATACGCAGGTTTGGGAGCGAAGCGACCTAACCGGAGTTGAGAGGGGAAGCGCGAATTTCCAATCCCCTCTCCCAACCCTCTCCCCTGAAGGGGAGAGGGCTATTGGATCTCAGACAAACTCGACCTTGTTGACCAGGTAGAACCGGTCGCCCGACGGCACGGTGACCTCGACCTCGTCGCCGACCGACTTGCCGATCAGCGCCTTGCCAAGCGGCGAATTGTAGGAAATCCGCCCGCGCCTGGCATCGGCCTCGGCCTGGCCGACGATCTGGTATTTGCACGGCTTCTCGTCTTCATCGAGCAAGGTAACGGTCGCGCCGAACACGATCCGGTCCCCCGAAAGCGATTTCGGGTCGATGATCTGGGCCCGGCTGACCTTGTCCTCGAGATCGCCGATTTGCGCCTCGACCTGGCCCTGGCGTTCCTTGGCGGCGTGGTATTCGGCGTTTTCCGAAAGGTCACCATGGGCGCGCGCTTCCTCGATCGCATCCACGATCTTCGGCCGCTCCTGCCGCAGCAAGTTCAGTTCGGCGGTCAGCATCTCGTAGCCTTCCGCCAGCATGGGCACCTTTTCCATTCAAATACCCCGTTTTCTTCAACGTCCCGTCATTGCTCGAGAAAACCTCTCCTTGCGTTCACGTGATGGCTCACGAAAACGACCCATTACGGCGTTCGAATGTGGGAGAGACGCTCGTTCAACCGCTATAATAGTCCTGAAGCGACCTGACTTCAAGATCGCTCGCCTTGACCGAGGCAATCGCCTGTGCGGTGGCGAGCGCGGCCGTGGCCGTGGTGTAGATCGCCACTTTCCGCTCGACGGCCGAAGCGCGGATCGACTGGCTGTCCTTGAGGCTCTGCCAGCCCTCGGTGGTGTTGAAGATCAGCGCGATCTCGCCATCGATGATCTTGTCGACAATATGCGGCCGGCCTTCGGCGACCTTGTTGACCCGCTCGACCGGCAGGCCATGCTCCTCGAGATAGGACTGCGTCCCGCCGGTCGCGATGACCGAAAAGCCCTGTTCGATCAGGAGCTTCACCGCCGGCAGGATATTCGGCTTGTCCGAATTCTTGACCGAGACGAACAGCACGCCTTCGGTCGGCTGGCGCATTCCCGCGCCGAGCTGCGACTTGTACCAGGCGGGCGCGAAGGTGCGGTCGATCCCCATCACTTCGCCGGTCGACTTCATTTCCGGCGAGAGGACCGGATCGGAACCCGGGAAGCGGGCGAAGGGAAATACCGCTTCCTTGACCGCGATATAGTCGAACTTGCGCTTGAAGGGCGGGAAGTTCGCCAGTTTCTGGCCTGCCATCACCCGCGCCGCGATCTTGGCAACCGGCTGGCCGATCGCCTTGGCGACGAACGGCACGGTCCGGCTGGCTCGCGGATTGACCTCGATCAGGTAGACCTGCTGACCATCCGGGCCCTCCTTCACCGCGAACTGGACATTCATCAGCCCGCGCACCCCCAGCGCCATCGCCAGCGCCTCGGTCTGGCGTTCCATCTCGGCGACGATGGCGTCGGGTAGGTTGTAGGGCGGGAGCGTGCAACCGCTGTCGCCCGAATGGACGCCCGCTTCCTCGATATGCTGCATGACCCCGGCAACCACGACCTGCTCGCCGTCGCACAGCGCATCGACATCGCATTCGATCGCATCGCGCAGATACTGGTCGATCAGCACCGGGCTGTCGCCCGACACATTGACCGCGGTATTGATATAGTCGTCGAGCTGCGCTTCGCTGTCGACGATCTCCATCGCCCGCCCGCCGAGCACATAGCTGGGCCGCAACAGCACCGGGTAGCCGATCCGACGGGCGACCGCCGCGGCCTCGTCGCGGCTGCGGGCAATGCCGTTCTTGGGCTGCCTGAGCCCAAGCTGCGTCACCAGCTTGGCGAAGCGCTCGCGATCTTCGGCCAGGTCGATCGCATCGGGCGAAGTGCCGAGGATCGGGACTCCGGCATCTTCCAGCGCCTGGGCCAGCTTGAGCGGGGTCTGCCCGCCGAACTGCACGATCACCCCGGCAAGGGTCCCTCGCGACATCTCGACCCGCATGATCTCGAGCACGTCTTCGGCGGTCAGCGGCTCGAAATAGAGCCGGTCCGACGTGTCGTAATCGGTCGAGACGGTCTCGGGATTGCAGTTGATCATGATCGTTTCGTAATCGTCTTCGGCGAGCGCGAAACAGGCGTGGCAGCAGCAATAGTCGAACTCGATGCCCTGCCCGATCCGGTTCGGCCCGCCGCCGAGGATCACGACCTTCCTGCGCTCGCTCGGCATCGCTTCGTCCTCGGGCGCGCCCAACAGCGGCGCCTCGTAGGTCGAATACATATAGGGCGTGATCGCCTCGAATTCGGCGGCGCAGCTGTCGATCCGCTTGTAGACCGGCAAGACTCCCAGCTTGTAGCGCAGCTGGCGGACTTCCTCTTCGCTGGTCGCCCCGGCCATGGCCTTCAACGTGTCGTGGAGCAGGCCGGAGCGCTTGGCCTGGGTTTCGCCCAGCCCGCCCGCGACATGGACCGAACGCACCGCCAGCGTGGCGAGCCGCTTGTCGGAAAAGCCCATCGCCTTGAGCCGGCGCAGGCCCGCCGCGTCGTTCGGCAAGCCGTCCTTGGTCAGTTTGCGCTCTTCCTCGATGATTTCGAAGATGTGCCGCAGGAACCACGGGTCATATTGCGTGATCGCATGGACTTCCTCGATCGAGAAGCCCTCGCGGAAGGCCTGCCCGATCTTGAGAATGCGGTCGGGCGTGCGCTGGGACAGCGCGGCGGTGAGCTCGTCGCGGCTCACCCCTTCGAGTTCGAACACGCGGTTGAACCCGTCGAGCCCGGTTTCGAGCCCGCGCAGAGCCTTCTGCAGCGATTCCTTGAAATTGCGGCCGATCGCCATCACCTCGCCGACCGATTTCATCGAGGTCGAAAGTTCGGCCTTGGCGCCCTTGAACTTTTCGAACGCGAAACGCGGGATCTTGGTTACGACATAATCGATCGTCGGTTCGAAGCTCGCCGGGGTCGCGCCGGTGATCTCGTTCATGATCTCGTCGAGCGTGTAGCCGACCGCGAGCTTGGCCGCGACGCGCGCGATCGGAAAGCCGGTTGCCTTTGAGGCCAGCGCCGAACTGCGCGAGACCCGAGGGTTCATCTCGATCACGATCAGCCGGCCGTCTTCGGGATTGACCGCGAACTGGACGTTCGACCCGCCGGTTTCGACCCCGATTTCGCGCAGCACCGCGATGCTGGCGGTGCGCATGATCTGGTATTCCTTGTCGGTCAGGGTCAACGCCGGGGCGACGGTGATGGAATCGCCGGTATGGACGCCCATCGGATCGACATTCTCGATCGAACAGATGATGATGGCATTGTCGTGCTTGTCGCGCACAACCTCCATCTCGAATTCCTTCCAGCCGAGCAGGCTTTCCTCGATCAGCACTTCGGTGGTGGGCGAGGCCTCGAGGCCCTGGCGGACGATCTGCTCGAACTCGGCGCGGTTATAGGCGATCCCTCCGCCGGTTCCGCCCAGGGTGAAGCTCGGGCGGATGATCGCGGGAAGGCCGGTATGTTCGAGCACTTTGAGCGCTTCCTCGACCGTGTGTGCTTCGCCGCTGCGCGCGCTTTCGAGCCCGATCCGGTCCATCGCCTGGCGGAACCGCATCCGGTCTTCCGCCTTGTCGATCGCATCGGCCTTGGCGCCGATCATCTCCACCCCGAATTTTTCGAGCACGCCCATCTCGTCGAGCTTGAGCGCGCAATTGAGCGCGGTCTGCCCGCCCATGGTCGGCAACAGCGCGTCGGGCCGTTCCTTCTCGATGATCTTGGCGACGATTTCGGGCGTGATCGGCTCGACATAGGTGGCATCGGCCATTTCCGGATCGGTCATGATCGTCGCCGGATTGCTGTTCACCAGCACGACGCGATAGCCGTCTTCCTTGAGCGCCTTGATCGCCTGGGTGCCCGAATAGTCGAACTCGCAGGCCTGGCCGATAATGATCGGGCCGGCGCC
>NZ_DBNHSF010000125.1:0-1779 GCF_057143545.1 Candidatus Andeanibacterium sp. | reverse complement strand
GCCACCTTTGCCCCGCAACACCGCGACGAGATCATGGCGGCGAAGGACCGGCTCGCCGGCGACGAGCAGATGGGTGCGCTGTTCAAGGTGATGGGTCTCACCCATCCAGTCTGGCCGGACGGGGCAGGGTTCGCTCCGCGCCATGTCTGACAATGTCCGTGACAAGGGCGGCTTCACCCGCTTATTGCGGGCAAAACAGTCCAGGAGAGGTATCCGATGATTGGAAGAGCGCTGGCCGTGATCGGCCTTGCGGCAATGGCGTTGGCGGCAGTGCCGGCAGCGGCACAGGAGCAGGCGCGGATCGAGTGGAAGACATTTCATTCCCGCGCGATGGAAGGAAACCTGGAGGGCAATCCGGCCGAGCGCGGCGCGTTTGTCGTCACCCCGCCGGGCTATGACGAGAACCCGACCAGGCATTACCCGACGGTCTATTTCCTGCACGGCTACTTTGCCACGCCGCAGATGTACCAGGACATGATGGCGTTCGAGGAAGCGGTCGACGAAGCCGCAGCAGCCGGCAACGAGGTGATCATGGTGATCCCCGACGGCTTCAGCAAATATCGCGGCGGGTTCTATTCCAACTCGGTGACGACCGGCAATTACGAGGGCTTCGTCGGCGAGGACCTCGTCAAATGGGTCGATGCCAATTACCGCACGATTCCCGAGCGGGATTCGCGCGGCCTGTCGGGCCATTCGATGGGCGGCTACGGCACCTTGCGGCTGGCGATGAAATATCCCGACACCTTTTCGAGCATCTATGCGATGAGCTCGTGCTGCCTCACCCCGCAGCCGCCCAGTGCCGAGGCCGCGGCCAGGGTCGAGGCGATGTCGGCGGAAGAAATGGCGAATGCCGGATTTGGCGAGCTTGCGCCGATCTCGACCTATTCGACCTGGTCGCCCGATCCCTCCAACCCGCCGCATTACTGGTATACCGGCCTCAAGGAAGACGGCACGATCGACCCGCTGGTCGAAGCCCGCTTCGCGGCCAATGCGCCGGTCGTGATGCTCTCGCAATATGTCCCGGCGCTCAAATCCTACGAAGCGATCCAGCTCGACATAGGCGACCAGGATTTCCTGATGCAGGGCAATCTCGCCATGAAGGCCGAGCTCGAACGGTTCGGCATTCCGTTCGGCTGGGAAGTCTATGAAGGCGATCACGGCAACCGCATCAAGGACCGGATCAGGAGCCACGTATTGCCCTTCTTCGGCCAGCATCTCGACAAGGACTAGACCCATGCGATTTCTAATGGCGGCAATGGCCGCGCTCGTGCTGATGGCATCGCCCGCCGTCGCGCAGCAGAACATCACCGCGCCGTCGCCGACGGTCCCCGAAGGCATCGCGGTCGCCAAAGTGATGGTCCCCGGGCCCTCGCTCGAAGGCAATCTCGAGGGCAACGACACCACCCGCCACGCAATGGTGGTGCTCCCGCCGAGCTATGCGTCGAGCCCCGAGCGCCGCTACCCGGTGGTCTATTACCTCCATGGTTTCGCGATCGACGGCGAGAATTTCTACAATTTCATGCGCGTCCCCGAAGCGGTGGCCAACAATGCCGCGCAGGGCCGCGAATTCATCGTCGTGGTGCCCGACAGCCTGACGCGGCTCGGCGGCTCGATGTATTCGCCTTCGGTCACGACCGGCGATTTTACCCGCTTCATCGCGCATGATTTGGTCGCCTATATGGATGCCCATTACCGTACCATCGCCAGGCGCGAAGGGCGCGCGCTGGTCGGCCATTCGATGGGCGGCTACGGCACGTGGCAGATCGGCATGCGCCATCC
>NZ_DBNHSF010000124.1:0-5503 GCF_057143545.1 Candidatus Andeanibacterium sp. | reverse complement strand
CGCCTTTGTCACCCCGATGGAAGGCGTCGAACCGACCGAGGACCTGCGCAAGGAACTGGTCCAATGGGTGCGGAAGGAAATCGGCCCGATCGCCACCCACGACGTGATCCAGTTCGCCCCGGCCCTGCCCAAGACGCGGAGCGGCAAGATCATGCGGCGGATCTTGCGCAAGATTGCCGAGAACGACACCGGAAACCTTGGTGACACCTCGACGCTGGCCGATCCAAGCGTGGTCGACGATTTGCTGGCGAACCGGCCGAAGTGACGGCCACTGCGACAAAAATGGGTAAGTGGGCAGCTTCCTGCACTGCTTTTTTCGCCATCGCCTATATTGTCGCGCAGCTGTTCGAATGGGCCGGCATGCTGGGTTCGGATGGTGGGCCGAACGCATCGAGCAGTGCATTCGGGATTTACCTCCTGCTGGCGCCCTCGCTCCTGCTCGGACCGAGCTTCGTGGTCACAATGGCCGCGCTGCACGGTGCCGCGCCGGAGGGCCGCAAGGCCTTCACCCTCTCCGCGCTCGCTTTCGCCGCGATGTATGCGACGCTGACCGGCCTCGTCTATTTCGTGCAAATCACCTTTGTCGCCCCGCGCCTCGCTGCCGGAGACACCAGCGGCATCGAATTGCTGCTATTTGTGCCCTACCAGTCGTTCCTCTTCGCGATCGATCTGTTCGGCTATTCGCTGATGAGCCTTGCGACATTGTTCGCGGCCTTCGGTTTGCCCCCGGCTCCAGCAGCGAGATGGGCGAAGATCGCGCTCATCGCCAACGGCGCGGTGCTGCCCTTCCTCGCGTTCCAGATGTTCGTACCGTGGCTGATCTGGCCCGCGGCGCTGTGGGCTTTGACCTTTCCGATTGCCGCCCTGCTCCTGGTGAAACTGTTTCGCCAGCTGGGAGAAACAAACCACGGGAGCACTGCTCCATGAGCCTCGTCGAACTCGCGCGCTATTCCAGCGGCGCCGAAGCGGAGATCGTCCGCGCACGCCTCGAGGCCGGGGGGATCATGTCGTTCTGCTTCGATAGCGGCATGAACATCGCCGAGGGGGTCGGCCTGCTGATCCCGGTGCGGGTGATGGTGATCCCCGAGGACCTCGAAGAGGCGCGGGATATATTGGCCAGCAATGAGGACCCAGACCGATGATCACGATCTATCACATCCCCAATTCGCGCTCGCAGCGGGTCGTCTGGCTGATGGAGGAACTGGGCGAGGAATACGCGATCGAAACGCTCGGCTTCCCGGTCCCGGAGGAATACCGGACGGTCAATCCGCTCGGCTCGGTCCCGGCGATCGACGATGACGGCATCCGCATGTTCGAGAGCCTGGCGATCCTGCAATACATTACCGGGCGGCGGCTGGTGGCGGGCGACGAGAAAGCGGCTGCCCTGACGGTCGGCCCGCGTCCCTCGCCCGAACACTATGCCGAGCACCTCCAGTTCCTCCATTTCGGGGAAGCGGACCTGGCGACACCTGTGGGAGCGATCTTCCGCACCCGCGTGTTCACCGGCGAGCAGACCAATGCGACGATCGCCGACCAGTTCGCCCAGCTCGACAAGCGCTTCCAGTTTCTCGACGGCCACCTGGCCGACGGGCGCGAATGGGTCACGGGCGACCGGTTCACGATTGCCGACATCTCGATCGGCTATGCCTTTGTCCTGCTCGATTTCACCAGGGTCGAGGTCGCGCTGCCGGCCAATGTCGCGGCCTATCGCGCGCGGCTCTATTCGAGGCCGGCTTTCCAGCGCGCGGCGAAGAAGTAGCGTCCATTCCCCGCCTCTGTTAGGTTCTGCCGTAAAGGAGGCCCGCCCATGCGCACACGGCTCTATCCCCTCTCGGAGCTCGAAGACATTCCCGGGACCAAGGTCTTCACCGCCCGGAGATCGCGCCAGGCTTACTATCTCCACAAGTTCTGCATGTCGCTGATGAAGCCCGAGAATCGCGACGAGTTCCGCAAGGACGAGCGCGCCTATCTCGACCGGTTCCCGATGACCGAGGAGCAGAAGCAGGGCGTGCTCGAGCGCGACCTCAACAAGCTCATCGAACTGGGCGGAAACATGTATTTCCTCGTCAAGATCGCCTCGACCGACGGCTGGAGCGCGCAGAAGGCGGTGAGCTCGATGTCGGGCATGTCGGCCGAGGAATATGCCGCGATGATGCGCGAAGGCGGGCGTTCGCCCGAGGGCCTGCGCTCGAAGCGCGAGGGCAACTGAGATGGCGCGGATCACCGCCGGCATCGGCACCAGCCACGTGCCCGCGATCGGCGCGGCGATCGACCTGGGAAATACGCAGAGCGAATACTGGAAGCCGGTGTTCGAGGGCTACGAATTCGTGCGCGAATGGATCAAGGACAACACCCCCGACGTGGTGATCCTTGCCTATAACGACCATGCCTCCTCGCTGATGCTCGACATCGTGCCGACCTTTGCGATGGGCTTTGCCGACACTTTCCTTCCCGCCGACGAGGGCTGGGGCCGCCGCCCGGTGCCGGCGGTCCACAACCATATCGACCTCGCCGCGCATATCGCCGAGCAATTGGTGATCGACGAATTCGACCTCACCATCATCAACGACATGGATGTCGACCATGGCTGCACCGTGCCGCTCAGCCTGGTGTTCGGCCAGCCTGAGGAATGGCCGTGCAAGGTGATCCCGTTCGCGATCAACGTCACCCAGTTCCCGACCCCTTCGGGCGAGCGCTGCTGGAAGCTCGGCGAAGCGATCCGCAATGCGGTCAAGACCTTCCCCGAAGAGCTCGACGTCCAGGTCTGGGGCACCGGCGGGATGAGCCACCAGCTGCATGGCGCCCGCGCCGGGCTGATCAATGCCGAATGGGACAATCGCTTCCTCGACCTGTTGGCGCATGAGCCCGAAGAGCTCGTCCCGATCACACGGCTCGAATATCTCCGCGAAACCGGCACCGAGGGGATCGAACTGATCATGTGGCTGCTGATGCGCGGGGCGCTCGGCTACGGGGTCGAGGAGCTCCACCGCTTCTACCGCGTCCCGGCCTCGAACACCGCGGTCGGCCATGTCGTTTACCGCGCGTTCGATTCCCGGCGAGAGGTTAAGGCGGCTTAACCATCCCCGTTTACCTCCCGGAAGCCATCCCGCGGCTAATTTCGGCCCGGGTCTAAGCAATTCTGGAGCATGATCCCGCCGTTCGGGAGGCAATCCAATGCCTATCTTCAGGGGAATGTTGTTCGGGTTCGTCCTGACTTTCGTCGTTTCGCTCGTACTCGGCTCGAACGGCTCGTCGGGCGCGTTCATGCATATCCATCACATGCCGATCGACGTCTATTACGCGCAATTCCGTATGTGGTGGTCCTGGCCGGGCTTTTTCGCCTCGACCGGCATCGCGACCGGCATATTGACGATGATGAAGTGATCGCGGCCCGGAATTGCCGGGGCATTCTGCCGGTGCCCCGCTTGCGGGCCTGTGAGTCAAACCATCGCCAGACCGGATGAGGGAAAGGCCTAATCGCGCCAGATGCCCATCCGGATGCGGGCGTTGATCAGCGTCACGATCCGCTCCGGAAACAGGGGGATGAGCTCCGCCCAGACGTCTTCGAACAGATCGTAGAGGCCCGCGCGGCTTACGGCTCGCAGGAACTCCTCGAAGGTCAGGATTTCGTCACGCGAGTCGATGTCGAAATTCGCCAGCGAGACCAGCCACAACCCATCGGCGATCCGGTTGCGGGCAAGTTCCGGGTCGTAGGAGGCGCAATTGCGATTGAGATCGGCCAGGAAATAGCCCTCGAGCTCGGTCCGGGTCCGGGCATTGGTGTCGGCCACAAGCCGCTCGCGGTCATCGAGCGAGAGGGACCTGAAGTCGCGCAGGAAATCCGGCGCAGCCTCCTCCCAGCCGCGCCGGACCTTGCCTTCGAGCCCGGCGAGCGCCAGCCAGCAGCGCTCGTAAGGCCCTTCGTCATTCATGCGGCGAGCGCAAGCGCCAAGTGTGCTCAGTCCTTGAGGACGAAGGTTATTTTCAACGTGCAGCGCCATTCGACGATATTTTCGCCATCGACGGTGCATTTGATGTCGCTCACCCACACGCCCTGGATATCGTCGAGCGTCTTCGAAGCCCGCGCGACGCCTTGCTTCACGGCGTCCTCGATTCCGATCTTCGAAGAGGCGATGATTTCGCTGACCTTCGCTATCGACATGGTGCTTCTCCTTTTCCGCTGTTGCGCGCGCGGGCCTATACCGGCGCTATGTGGAAGATGCGCTCTGCATTGCCGTGACACAAGGCATGGCGTTCGGCCTCGGTGCATTCGAACCGATCGATGAAACGGACCGCCGGCTCCATCGGCTGGTAGGGATAGTCGATCGCCCACATGACATTGTCGATCCCCATCCGGTCGATCGAATATCTAAGCGCAAGCGGATCCTCGACCCCGCTGGTGGTGAACACGAAATTGTCCTTGAAATACTCCTCCATGCTGCGCTGGGTCTTCTTCGCCCGGCCGACCAGTTGCGCGCGGCTGTTCATGAAGTTGATCCGCCAGATGAAGAACGGGACCATCTCGCCCATATGGCCGACGCAGATCTTGAGCCTGGGAAACTGGTCGAACACCCCGCCCGCCATCATCCGCAGCATCATCGTGCCGACTTCGACGCCGTAACCCCACATCGCAGAATCCATCGCATAATCCTGCAGCGGGCCCTTGAGCGTGTTCGAAGGCGCGCGCGGGTGGATGTAGATGCAGGCATCGAGCGCCTCGGCGGCTTCGAGCGCTGGCCAGAAGCGGTAATCGTCGAAATAGTCGCCATTGGTGTGGCCGTTGACAATCATCCCGTTGAGCTTGAGGTTGGTCATGCAGCGCTCGATCTCCTTGGCCGCGCGCTTGGGGCTCTGCGGGGCGAAACTGCCGAGGCCGGCGAAGCGCGAGGGGTGGCGGGCGATGATCTCGGCCATCCGGTCGTTCGCCAGCGCCGCGAGGTCGGTCGCGGTGTCGGCATCGAACATCTGCACCCCCGGCGCGGTCAGCGTGAGCAAATGCATGTCGACCCCGTACTGGTCCATCTGCCGCAGCCGCTCGCCCTCGGCATCGAGCAGGCCTTCGAGGAACCCGCTGCGGGCATAGCCGGTGGTGTCGTTCTCGGCGTCGTAGATGCCCTGCACCAACAGCTTGTCGAGGCTCTGGGTCGGCGAGCGCGCGACCTTCTGCAATTCGGCGGCGACTTCGGGGATCGACCAGGCTTCCTCGGTGGCGATCTTGCGGATTTTGGTGCTCACGGTGTTGCTCTCCTGCGTGTGCGGTGTTTCGCTCACTTAAGGGGAAGCGGAGGTGAGGCGCAATGGGCCTGATCGCCTTCCCCCTTGATGGGGGAAGGTTGCGGAGACTTGGCAACTTGTTGCCTAGTCGCAGCTGGAAGGGGGTGATGCCGCCGCAAGCGTTACGCCCGACCGAGAGACCACCCCCACCCAACTTCGGCTAACCGGCAGAGCCGGCAAGCCTGCGTATCCCTCCCCCATCAAGGGGGAGGAGGTTTCAGGTGGCAAA
>NZ_DBNHSF010000123.1:0-2097 GCF_057143545.1 Candidatus Andeanibacterium sp. | reverse complement strand
GCCATTGCCTCGCGCTCATACGCCTTCCACGCCCTGCCGACTTCGCTGACGCGATTCTTCGGAGCGCTCCAATCTCGGCCAGCAAAGATCGAGCGCAGTGCCGGGGCAATTTCTTCCTGCACGGGCTCCTGCTGCCAGCGATCCATCGCTGCACGATCTGGCCCTTGCGCGCTGCGCCGATCGCCGGTGGCGAGCGCCTGCCGCAACCCAGAAACGATAAACCCCCGCACTCCCTGCGCATCGCGGAAGCGGACTTCGGTCTTCGCCGGATGGACATTGACGTCGACTTCCCCGGGCGGGAGCTCGAGGAACAGCGCCAGCACCGCATGGCGATCGCGCGCCAGCATGTCGGCATAGGCTCCGCGCACCGCTCCGGTCAGCAGCCGGTCCTTCACCGGGCGGCCGTTGACGAACAAATACTGGTGATCTGCCACCCCGCGATTGAAGGTCGGAAGGCCCGCGATCCCGGTAAGCCGCAGCGCGTCGCGCTCGAAGGCGATCGACACGCCGTTATCCGCCAGTTCGCGTGCGATGATCCCGGCCACCCTCGTTTCTGTCGATTGACCGCCCTGCACCTTGAGGATCGTTCGCCCGCCCTGTTCGAAGCTGAAATCAATGTCCGGCCGTGCCATTGCGAGGCGCCGGACGACATCGTGGCACGCGGCATATTCGCTGCGCGGCGTTCGGAGGAACTTCCGCCTTGCCGGCACTTTCGCAAACAGCTGCTCGATCCGCACCCGGGTGCCCGGCGGCAGCGCCGCAGGTCCTTCCTCGACCAGCACACCGTGATCGACCACGCGCCGCCAGCCTTGTTCGGCTCCTCGAACGCGACTTTCGAGCGTCAACCGCGCAACGCTGGCAATGCTGGGCAAGGCCTCGCCACGAAATCCGAGGGTCGCAACCTGTTCGATCGCCCCATCTTCCCCGACGAGACTCTCGGGCAGTTTCGACGTCGCATGGCGTTCGAGCGCCAGCGCCATGTCCTCCGGCGACATGCCGCAGCCATCGTCGGTCACTTCGATCCGCGCCAGCCCGCCCTCCTCGATCGCTATCGCAATCCGCGAAGCACCCGCATCGATGGCGTTTTCAACCAGTTCCTTGAGCGCCGATGCCGGGCGCTCGACCACTTCGCCCGCGGCAATGCGGTTGACCAGTGTCTCGGGCAGGCGGCGAATTTCCGGCATGGCCACAGCCTAGCGACCAATCGCCACGAATTCGAGGCGAGTTGCGGCAAAAATCTGCGGCTTTCCTCACAATTTTTTGGCCTTATTAGGAACCTTGCGTTAAGCACCTGCCAGCAGTGTCACATTCCGGCGACACCCTTCGCAACAATTCGCGGCAAACGCCTAAAAACAACGGACATTAGGATGGGTTCCTTCTTTTCAAATTTGTTCAAATTCGGTTCGCAAAACATGGCCATTGACCTCGGGACGGCCAATACGCTGGTCTATGTCCAGGATCGAGGAATCGTTCTCAACGAGCCTTCGGTCGTTGCCATCGAAACGATAAACGGGATCAAGCGGGTCAAGGCCGTGGGCGACGACGCCAAGATGATGATGGGCAAAACCCCGGATTCGATCGAGGCTATCCGCCCGCTGCGCGACGGGGTGATCGCCGACATCGAGATCGCCGAAGCGATGATCAAGCACTTCATCCAGAAGGTCCACGGCAAGAAGAGCCTGCTGCGCTATCCCGAGATCGTCGTCTGCGTGCCGTCGGGTTCGACCTCGGTCGAGCGCCGCGCGATCCGCGATGCCGCATCCAACGCCGGCGCGTCCGAAGTGTCGCTGATCCTCGAACCGATGGCCGCGGCGATCGGCGCCGACATGCCAGTCACCGAACCGGTCGGTTCGATGGTGGTCGATATCGGCGGCGGGACGACCGAGGTAGCCGTCCTCTCTCTGCGCGGCCTTGCCTACACCACCAGCGTGCGCACCGGCGGCGACAAGATGGACGAGGCAATCGTCTCCTATGTCCGCAGGCATCACAATTTGCTGATCGGCGACGCGACCGCCGAGCGGATCAAGAAGGATTACGGTATCGCGGTGGTTCCCGAAGACGGATTCGGCGAGACGATCCAGATCAAGGGCCGCGACC
>NZ_DBNHSF010000122.1:0-4585 GCF_057143545.1 Candidatus Andeanibacterium sp. | reverse complement strand
TCTCCCGTTAGTGTGCGCCATCAACTTCCCGACGGGCCCCACAGGCCGGTACCCCCAGGGTAACCAGATTGAGGATCAGCATATGAAGGATATGGCGCTGTGGAATGAAGGCGACTGGATCGCTTCGATAGCAGCTGTGGGCCTGTTCGTTGTGCTGGCCATCGGGGCGGGCATTGCCACGCGCAAGAGCGAAGAAGTAGTCGGGCATCCGCGCGGGCTGTTCGTCTTGTTCTATGCCGAAATGTGGGAGCGCTTTTCCTATTACGGCATGCGCGCGTTGCTGATCCTCTATCTCACCAAGCACTGGCTGTTCGACGACAGCAAGTCGAACCTGATCTACGGCGCCTACACCAGCCTAGTTTATATCACCCCGGTACTCGGAGGCTATCTCGCCGACCGCTATCTCGGCCAACGCAAGGCCGTGCTGTTCGGGGGCGTCCTCCTCGCCCTTGGTCATGGCTTCATGGCGGTCGAGGGCAATGGCGGACAGGGCGATCCGGCAATCAACGTGTTCTGGCTCGCGCTGGCGCTGATCATCGTCGGCTCGGGCTTTCTCAAGGCCAACATCTCGGTAATCGTAGGGCAACTATACAAGCTCACCGATGTTCGTCGCGATGGCGCCTATACGATCTTCTACATGGGCATCAATGTCGGCGCTGCGCTCGGCACGATCCTGGTCGGCTATCTTGGTGAAACGATCGGCTGGGGTTACGGCTTTGGGCTGGCCGGGATCGGGATGGTCCTGGGCCTGATCATTTTCGTGATCGGCAAGCCCACGCTGCGGGGCAGGGGCGAACCGCCCGCGCCGCTGTCGCGCCAGACCGAGTTCCTGCTTTACGGAACCGGAGTGGTCGCGGTCGGCGGTTTGTGGCTGCTGATCCAGTACCAGAGCGTGGTCGGGACGATCCTGCTGGTATCGGGAGTTGCCTTGTTGCTCTATGTCCTGTTCGAGGCCTTCAAGCTCGAAAAGGAGCCCCGTGAACGCATCTTCGCAATTCTGTTCCTGATCGCCCTGCAGCCGCTGTTCTGGGGCCTGTTTGAACTCGCTGGCGGCAGCCTGACGCTTTACACCGACCGCTATGTCGATCGCGGAGGTGTGCCGACCTCGCTGTTCCAGTCGATCAACCCGATCTACATCGTCCTCCTGGGACCGTTGTTCGCTTGGGCGTGGACTACGCTGGGCCGTAAGGGCCTCGAACCGTCGACGCCGATGAAGTTCGGACTCGCGCTGCTACAGATCGGCCTCTCGCTGCTGGTGCTGGTCTGGGGTACCAACAGTATGGGGGCCGCGGGGACATACGGCGAGGAAGCCATCCTAGTGACGCCAGTGCTGTTCATCTTCCTGCTCTACCTCCTGGCAACGACTGGCGAACTGTGTCTCTCGCCGGTTGGCTTGAGCGCAATGAATCGCCTCGCGCCGCGCCACCTCGCCAGCCTGATCATGGGCGCGTGGTTTTTTGCGACCGCCGGCGGCAATTTCGTGGCCGGCCTGATAGGCGAGGCGACCGGCGGCGAAGGCGGGGAGATGACACAACAGGCCTCGCTCGAGATTTACGGGCAAGTTGGCTGGATTTCGATCGCGGTCGGCTTCGGCGTGATGCTGATTTCGCCGCTGGTCAAACGCCTGATGCATCTCGACACCTTGAAGGACGACGATGTCGGTACTGGTCTTGCGGGCCAGCGCGAGGCAGGCGAGCCGCAAGCTGCCGGAATCCATCCCGCGACGAAGCCATGATGGCAGCGAAGCGGGTCAAGTCGGGCAAGTCTCTGGCTGCAGCTGCGGTACTCTTCGCCCTCACGGCCTGCACGAATGACGGGGAGGTAAGGAGCACCGGCGCGTCGCCCCAGGCAGCGGCCGAAGCGCCTTACCCCTCCACCTACCAGCCCTATCCGGGCGTGCCGACCGCGCTGGTCGGCGCGACCGTCTATGACGGCACCGGCGCGTCGATCGCAAACGGGACCGTCCTGTTCGCCGATGGCAAGGTCGTGGCCGCAGGCGGGCCCGAGACGGCCATTCCCGACGGCTATCGCCGGATCGACGGCAGCGGGAAATACGTCACCCCCGGCATCATCGACATCCATTCGCATATCGGCGTCTATCCCCTGCCCGGGGTCGAGGCCCACCAGGACGGCAACGAAACCTCCAATCCGACCACGCCGGAAGTGTGGGCCGAACACAGCGTGTGGCCACAGGACCCGGCCTTTTCGCGCGCGCTCACCAATGGCGGGGTAACCAGCCTGCAGATCCTCCCCGGCTCCTCGAACCTGATGGGCGGGCGCTCGGTCACGCTCAAGAATGTCGCCTCGCGCACGGTGCAGGGGATGAAATTCCCCGGCGCGCCATACAGCCTCAAGATGGCCTGCGGCGAAAACCCCAAGCAGACCTATGGCGGCAATGGCGGCTCGCCGTCGACCAGGATGGCGAATTTCGCGATCAACCGGCAGACCTGGCGCGATGCCCGGAAGGCCGCCGCAGGCGACCGCAGCGAGCTGAGCCTGGGCATGGATACGCTGGTCGGCGTGCTCGACGGCGAGATCCTGGTCCAGAACCATTGCTATCGCAGCGACGAGTTGGCCTACGTGCTCGATATGGCGAAGGAGTTTGGCTACCGGGTCAGCGCCTTCCACCATGCGAGCGAGGCTTACAAGATCGCCGACAAGCTGCGCGAGGCGGATGTCTGCGCGGCGGTCTGGGCCGACTGGTTCGGCTACAAGATGGAAGCCTATGACGCGATCCCCGAAAACGCGGCGCTGCTGCACAATGCGGGGGCCTGCGTGGTGATCCATTCGGATGACGATCACCTTGTCCAGCGGCTCAACCAGGAGGCAGCCAAGGCCCAGGCTTCGGGCCGCCGGATGGGGATCGACATTCCCGACGGCGAGGCGATCCGCTGGGTCACGCTCAACCCTGCCAAAGCGATGGGGATCGACGCGATGACCGGTAGCCTCGAACCCGGCAAGATGGCCGATGTGGTGATGTGGAACGGCGATCCGCTGTCGGTCTATTCGCGGCCCGAAAAGGTCTGGGTCGATGGGGCGCTGCTCTACGATGCAGATGATCCGAAATTGCGCCCGGTCAGCGATTTCGAGCTCGGCCAACCCGGTGAAGGAGACGTGAAATGAAGCATCTCCTCGCTTCGATCGCCGCCTGCGCCATACTGGCGGCGGGCCAGGCCGCGGCGCAGGATTTTGCCGTCAGCAATGCCACGCTCGGGCTGGGCGATGGCAGCGAGCCGATCACCGGCGGGACGGTGGTCGTGCGCTACGGCAAGGTCGCAGCGGCAGGGCGCGGCGTCGCCGTGCCCGCCGGAATCCCGGTGATCGACGGCACCGGCAAATGGGTCACCCCCGGCCTGTTCCTCCCCGTCACCGACCTGGGCCTGTACGAGATCGAAAACGCCCATGACAGCAACGACCGCGACGGGTTCGAGTCCGATTTCAGCGCGTCGCTCGATGTCGCCCCGGCGATCAATGCCGACAACGAGCATATCCGCGTCACGCGGGCCGCCGGGGTCACGCGGGCGAGCGCGATCTCGTTCCCGTCCAATTCGATCTTCGCCGGTCAGGGGGCGGTGATCGACCTCGGGCAGGATCACGATGCCGTAGCCCGGCCCCGCGCGTTCCAGCTGGTCTATCTCGGCGAGCAGGGCGCCAGCCTCGCTGGCGGCAGCCGCAGCACCGCCTATGTCGAACTCGACAACGCACTCGCCGAAGCGATCGGCTATGCCGCGGGGCGGTGGGACGGCGACCGGGCGAAGCTGTTGCGAATGGATGCCAAGGCGCTCGGCCCGGTGGTCGAAGGCGAACAGCAGCTCTATGTCTGGGTCGAACGCGCCACCGATATCCTCTCGACGCTGGCGCTGCGCGAACACTATCCCAAGCTCGATTTGGTGCTGGTCGGCGCGGCCGAAGGCTGGCGGGTGGCCGACAAGATCGCCGCCGCCGGAGTGCCGGTGGTCGCGGTCGGGCTCGAAGACCTTCCCGAGAGCTTCGAAAAGCTCGCTGCCACCCAATCGAATGTCGGGCGGATGCGCGATGCGGGGGTCAAGGTCGCGCTGGGCGGGTTCCAGGGAACCTACGATTTCCCGCGCTACGCCCCGCATTATGCCGGGAACCTCGTCGCGCTCAATCGCGTGCCGGGCGCGACCGGCCTCACCTGGGGCGAGGCGCTGGCGACGATCACCTCGGTCCCGGCCGAGATCAGCGGCATGAGCGGCGAAGCGGGGGTGCTCAAGCCGGGCGCCCACGGCGATGTGGTGATCTGGAACGGCGATCCGCTCGAAGTATCGAGCGCGCCCGAGCGGGTGTTCATCGACGGGATCGAGCAGGAGCTCACCAGCCACCAGACGCGCCTGCGCGAACGTTATCGCAGTCCGGGCGAAGGCGACTTGCCCAAGGCCTATGAATGGTGAGATGATCCCCTTTCATAGACTGGAAGGGTAGGGGGTTCCCATGGACGATGCGCTGGTTTCGCTGGTCGCCGCTTCGATCGCCTTTGTCGGCAGCCATTTCGCGATGTCGCACCCGCTGCGCGCGCCGATGGTGAAGCTGCTCGGCGAAAAGGGCTTCCTCGGCGTCTATTCGC
>NZ_DBNHSF010000121.1:0-3837 GCF_057143545.1 Candidatus Andeanibacterium sp. | reverse complement strand
GGCATCGCGCAAGGCGGTCGAGGCCGCGCTCGAGAACCGCGAGGCAACCATCGGCTGGGACGAGAATATCGTCCTCGCCGGGTTCGAAATCACGCCCGACCCCGGATCAAGTCCGGGGCAGGCCCGGCCCGATGAATGGCAACTCGATGCCTATTGCGAACGCAAGCCCGGAAAAGCCGAGCGCGACGCGGTGAAAGCGCTGTTCGGCAAGCGCGCGCCGAAGGTCGTCGCCGAAAAACTGCCCGATGTGGATTGGGTCACGCTCAGCCAGCAACAGGTCGAACCGATCCGCGCGGGCAGGTTCCACGTCCACACGCCCGATTTTCCGCCGCTCAATGAGCGGGGCATTCGCGACTTCGCAATCGCCGCCAGCCAGGCCTTCGGCACCGGCCAGCACGAGACCACCGCCGGCTGCCTTGCGATGCTGACGCATATGAAGGCGCAAGGCCTCGTCGTGCGCAATCTCGCCGATATCGGCACCGGTACCGGCCTCCTGGCCTTCGCCGCGCTCGCCCTGTGGCCGCGCACGCTGGCAACCGCGAGCGATATCGATCCGGTCTGCCTCGATGTCGTGCTCGCCAATGCGGCAACGAACCGGATTCCGCTGGGCGCCGATCCGGGCGAGCTCACCATGGTGATTGCCGACGGAATGGACCACGAACTGCTCCAGGCGCGCCGGCCCTACGATTTGCTGATCGCCAATATCCTCGCCGGACCATTGCAGGGCCTCGCTCCCGATTTCTCCAACGCCGTCCTGCCCGGCGGCAGTATCCTCCTCGCCGGACTCCTGACCACGCAGGAGGCGCAGGTGCGTCGGGCCTATCGCATGGCGGGCTGCCGCCTCGCCGCGCGGCTGGTCAGAGGCGACTGGTCGATCCTGTGGCTGCGCAAGCGCAGGGACGCCCGGGTCCGCCGGACGCGGCCCGACCCGATTCCCGAGTGGTCGAAGGGCTGGCTCTGACGGAACTTGCCGAAAACACGGCTGGAAAAGCCCCGAAAATCGTGCATGGTAGCGCTAACGAAAAAGCAACCGGAGGGGATCATGGCGGACAGGTACGACCCGAAACTCGAAATCACCAACCTTGACCGGCGGCGCTTGCTCGCCGCAGGCGCGCTGACGCCGCTTGCGCTTGGCGCCGGCAAGGCGCTGGCCCAGACCGCGCAGGGCCAGCCGATGCCCGGCGGCGTCAACCTGCCGGAGGAGGCATCGCAGCGCACCCGCTGGGCGATCGTCGGCCTCGGCAGTTTCGCGATCGGCCAGGTCATGCCGGGTTTCGTCGATGCCAGGAAATCGCGGATGACGGCCTTCGTCTCGGGCAATCCCGAAAAGGCCCGCACGCTGGGCGAGCGCTACGGTGTGAACCGGTTCTACAATTACGACAATTACGACGACATCGCGAACGATCCCGAGATCGACTGCGTCTATATCGTGCTCCCGGTCGGGCTCCACGCCGAATACACGATCCGCGCGCTCGAAGCGGGCAAGCATGTGCTGTGCGAAAAGCCGATGGCCAACACGGTCGCCGAATGCGAAGCGATGGTCGCCGCGGCCAAGGCCAATGACCGCCAGCTCGGCGTCGCCTATCGCGTCCAGTTCGAGCCGACCAATCGCGAGGCGCAGCGCCGGATCAAGGCCGGCGAGATCGGTGCGATGCGGCTGATCCAGTGCGCCCACGGCTTCAACGCCAATCCCCAATTCCCGCCCCATGCCTGGCGGTTGACCAAGGAGCTCGGCGGTGGGGGATCGATGTACGATATCGGGATCTACGGGCTCAACACTTCGCTGATGATGGTCGACGAAGACCCGGTCGAAGTCTCGGCCGTCTATTCGACCCCGGCCGGCGACAGCCGCTTTACCGAGGTCGAAGGCGGGATCGAATGGCTGCTGCGCCTGCCCAGCGGCGCCTCGATCCAGGGTTCGAGTTCCTATTGCTATTCGCCCTATGTCTCGCGCCAGCATTATTTCGGCTCGACCGGCTCGCTCGAGATGCAGCCGGCGACGACCTATTACGAAAATTCCATGGTGATGGAAGGCAACGGGCCGCGCCGGCAGGTTGGCGCAGGCAACCCGATCGAACAATTCGCCGGACAGGTGGACGGGTTTTCGGAAGCCGCGCGGACCAACACCCCGCATTTGACCCCGGGCGAAATGGGCCTGCGCGACATGCGCCTGATCGCGGCGATGTATGAAAGCGCGGACAATGGCGGCGCAGTAGTGAAACTGTGAGGAGGCTGCTGGCCACCATCGCGCTGGCGCTCGCGGTCGCAATCCCTGCCGGCGCGCAGGAGCGCGGCGGCCCGACGGCCGACGATGTCCATGAAATGGAGCGGCTGCGGTTCGACTTCGGGCCGCTTCGCCCGGGCCGCAATGGCGACAAGACCGCCCCCGACGCCGCCAATTTCGACGAGGCCAGGGTCGGCAATCTCGTCCCGCCGCCGCTGTTCGAGACCGAGATCGACGGCACCCGCCAGGGCTGGATGGAACGCCGCAAGCACTTGCAACAGCTGGTCGAGGACAACTGGACCGGGCACATTCCCGACAGCGTCGCCGATTTCCGGATCGTCTGGCACAAGCAGAAATCGGGCAAGCTCTTGAATCGCCGCTATGACGAGGAGCAGTGGGTCGGCCAGATCATCGGCAGGGATGGCGCGATGGGGCCGGTGATCGACGCCACCATCACCAGCAACAGGAACGCGCAGGCCGCTCCGGCCTTCATCGAATATACTTATATCTGGCCGCCCGGTTTCTCGCTCGGCGGCAACGGCCCCGCCCCGCCGAGCACCAGGCAAATGGCGCTCGATCGCGGCTGGGCGCATGTCGCCTATCGCGTCCAATTGCTCCAGGCCGACACCGCCGCGCAGATGGAACAGGGCGTGATCGGCCTCGCCCGCTGGCCGCGCGAGCGCCACGATTGGGGCGCCCTGCGTGCCTGGGGCTGGGGCGCGAGCCGGTTGCGCGAGGAACTGGCGAAGGATGCACGGATCGACGGCGAGCGGATCACGCTCGGCGGGCATTCGCGCTTCGGCAAGGCGGTGCTGGTCGCCGCCGCGTTCGACCACGAATTCGCCGACGCGCTGGTTTCGAGCTCGGGCGCGGGCGGGGCCAAGCTGATGCGGCGCGATTTCGGCGAACACTGGAACAACATGGCGGGGTCCTACGCCTTTCACTGGTACACCCCGCAGGTGATGGAATATGCCGGGCACAAGAGCGTCGCCGACCTGCCGGTCGACGCGCATACGCTGATCGCGCTGCGCGCGCCGCTCCCGCTGTTCGTGTCCTCGGGCCTGGCGGAGAAGGGCGACGACTGGGTCGATCCCAAGGGCATGTTCGTCGCCACCGCGCTCGCCCGGCCGGCCTGGCGGGTGTTCGGTGCAGAGGTGTTCGAAAGCGACGGTGAGACCATGCCTGAAGTGCTCAAGGGCCACACCGAAACCCCGCTCGCCTTCTACCAGCACGATCAGGGCCACGTGATGTGGGCGGCGATGGAAGCCTTCCTCGATCACGCCGAGGCGAATTGGGGGCGGTAGGAACGGCTTCGGGCGGCGACGGAGGCGCGAGCGCGCCCTGCGTCAGGCGGCGCGGGACGGAGCGGCCAGCATCGGGAACATGATTGCCTTGTCCGCGGCGAAGGCCCCTACTTCGGAGTACTCCAGCGGCAGCCCCAGGAGGTGCCCCTGGGCAAAATGGCAACCCATCACCCGCAGGAGCTCGAATTGCTGTTCGGTCTCCACTCCTTCGGCGACAACCTCCAGCCCGAGGCTGCAGGCGAGGTGGACCAGCCCGGTGACCAGTGCCGCAATGGCGGCATCCTCGTTGATCAGTTTCGTATAGGAGCG
>NZ_DBNHSF010000120.1:0-24390 GCF_057143545.1 Candidatus Andeanibacterium sp. | reverse complement strand
TCTATCGCAGCCAATGCGAGGTCTGGAACGATGACCTCGAACCGCTCGGCATGCAGATCGTCCTCGAAACCGAGAACGACGAGGATCACGGGCTTGGGGCGGCCTTGCCGATGGGCGGGGTGACGATGTTCGAGCAATCGGCCGATGGCGAACTGCTGGTCGGGGAAGACTGGCTGCGCGACCACGCCGAAGGCCAGGATGTCGAGCTCGAGATCGCGCAAAGCAGCCAGGTTTTCGCGACCTGCACCACGGACAGCGAAGTCAGCCCCTATGATCCCGGCTATCCCTGGGTGCCGCTCAGTGCGGTGATCACCAACGCCAATCCCGAACCGGTGACGATCAAGCTCAAGCTCGGCCCCTCGGGCGAGTGGCGGATCAGGGAAAGGCTGCGCGGCCTGTCGGTCGAGGACGGGCAATGGACGCTCGAGCGGACGATCGCCGCCAATCGCGCCGAGAAATTTGCCTGGAACATTCGTTATTTCGCGGCCGAGAGCGAAGAATAGGCGGAATTCCGAGCCTTGGAGCCCGGTTGGAAAAATTCTGTTCCACTCTTGTTCCACAAGAACAAATAGGATACATCGACGCTCTGTTGACCTTTCCGGTTGGCACGGGCAAGCGATGGAGGCCGCACATGGCGACGAATTTGAAACTGGTGGAAAAGGAACAGGACTTGGATCGTCAGAAGGCGCTCGAAGCCGCTCTCGCGCAGATCGATCGGGCCTTCGGCAAGGGCTCGGCGATGAAGCTCGGCAGCCGCGAGGCGATCGAGATCGAGGCGATCTCCACCGGTTCGTTGGGGCTCGATATCGCGCTCGGGATCGGCGGCCTGCCGCGCGGCCGGGTGATCGAGATCTACGGTCCGGAAAGTTCCGGCAAGACCACGCTGGCACTGCATGCGATCGCCGAAGCGCAGAAGCTGGGTGGCACTGCCGCTTTCGTCGATGCCGAACACGCGCTCGATCCGGCCTATGCCAAGAAGCTCGGGGTCGATATCGACGAGCTGATCGTGTCGCAGCCCGATACCGGCGAACAGGCGCTCGAGATCGTCGATACGCTGGTGCGGTCGAATGCGGTCGACGTGCTGGTGGTCGATTCGGTCGCCGCGCTGGTTCCGCGGGCCGAAATCGAAGGCGAGATGGGCGATGCCCATGTCGGCCTGCAGGCCCGGCTGATGAGCCAGGCGCTGCGCAAGCTCACCGGCTCGATCAGCCGTTCGCGCTGCATGGTGATCTTCATCAACCAGGTGCGCATGAAGATCGGGGTGATGTACGGCAATCCCGAAACCACGACCGGCGGCAATGCGCTCAAATTCTACGCCTCGGTCCGGCTCGACATCCGCCGCACCGGCCAGGTCAAGGATCGCGACGAAATCGTCGGCAATGCCACGCGGGTGAAGGTGGTCAAGAACAAGGTCGCGCCGCCCTTCAAGCAGGTCGAATTCGACATCATGTATGGCGAAGGCATTTCCAAGGTCGGCGAGATTATCGACCTTGGCGTCAAGGCCGGGCTGGTCGAGAAGTCCGGCGCCTGGTTCAGCTATGACAGCGTGCGGATCGGCCAGGGGCGCGAGAATGCCAAGCAATACCTCAAGGACAACCCCGAGATTTGCGACAAGTTGGAAGCCGCCATTCGCGGCCGGACCGACGTGGTCGCCGAGGAGATGATGACAGGGCCGGACGCGGACCCCGAAGACTGATCCTCAAGAAGCGCCGCCATCTGGCGGGCGCTTGCGAAATGAGGCCGGCACAAGGTCCTTCGGGGCGGCGTGCCGGCCTTTTTCGTGGCCAGTCGCAGGCGGCGGCGCTAGAGCGATTTCGAGCCGGACTGAATCATCAGTCGACCTGGAAATCGCGGCGAGACAAGCTCCTGGAGCACCCGGCCTTGATGCGATCAAGGTCGATGGCGCACTGGTTCACCGGCCGCGAGGTTGCGAGGAAGAACATGAACAACCGCTTCGAATGGGAGGGCAGCGCCGGCGACGCCTGGGCAGCCGAATGGCGCCGCACCGACCGCAGCTTTGGCAGCCTGACCGAAAAGCTCCTGGCCAGGACCCGCGAGTTCCGGTTCTTATCGGTGCTCGATATCGGCTGCGGGGCGGGGGAACTCTCGCTCGCAATGGCGCGTGCGAACAGCGAAGCGCATGTCCTCGGGGTCGATATCTCGGCCCGGCTGGTGGAGGCGTCCAGGTCGCGCGCGGCCAACCTCGCCAATGTCCGCTTTGAGGTGGGCGATGCATCGACGTGGATCCCGGACGAGAGCTTTGCTCCCGATTTGCTCATTTCGCGCCACGGGGTAATGTTCTTTGCCGATCCGGTCGCGGCGTTCGCGCACCTGGCCGCAATTTCGGCGCCCGGCGCCAACATGCTGTTCTCCTGCTTCCGCGGTCCGGCCGAGAACGAGATCTTCAGCGCCATCGGCCGGTTGCTGCCCCGTCCCGAGACCCCGCCGGATCCCGAGGCTCCCGGCCCGATGGCATTTGCCAATCCGGATAGGGTGCGCGCGATCCTTTCGGCGGCCGGCTGGTCGGATGTCGAACTCGAACCATACGACTTTGCCATGATTGCCGGAGCGGGCGAGGATCCGGTCGAGGACGCGCTGGCCTATTTCTCGAAGATCGGCCCCGCGGCCAATGTTCTCGCCGAGTCCGACGAGGCCGCGAGGGCCGACCTGCTCGCCCGGATGCGCGAGGTGCTCGAAGCGATGGCGGTCGACGGCCTTGTCGCCCTGGGCGCCGCGGCCTGGATCGTCACCGCCAGGCGCGCCTGACCGTCCGCGACTTGCGCCGGTTTCGCGGGATTTGCAGGCTTGTCGCACGGGCCGCTTGTCCCTAACTGCGTGCCCATGAGTTCATCGAACGATATCCGCCGCACATTCCTCGATTATTTCGAGGCAAACGAGCACCTTGTCCTGCCGTCGGCGCCGCTCGTTCCCTATAACGATCCGACGCTGATGTTCGTCAATGCCGGGATGGTGCCGTTCAAGAACATCTTCACCGGCCTGGAGACGCCGCCGGCGCCGCGCGCCGCTAGCTCCCAGAAATGCGTCCGGGCCGGCGGCAAGCACAATGATCTCGACAATGTCGGCTATACCGCGCGGCACCTCACCCTGTTCGAGATGCTCGGCAATTTCTCCTTCGGCGACTATTTCAAGGACCGCGCGATCGAGCTCGCCTGGGGTCTGGTGACCAGGGAATACGGCCTGCCCGCGGACCGCCTGACGGTCACGGTCTACCACACCGACGACGAAGCCTACGATCTGTGGAAGAAGATCGCCGGCCTGCCCGAGGACCGGATCATCCGCATCCCGACCAAGGACAATTTCTGGGCGATGGGCTCGGACGGCCCGTGCGGACCGTGTTCGGAGATCTTCTGGGATCACGGCCCCGACATTCCCGGCGGGCCGCCCGGCTCGCCCGACGAGGACGGCGACCGCTTCGTCGAGATCTGGAACCTCGTCTTCATGCAGCATGTGCAGGAAGCGGACGAAATCATTGGTGATCTCCCGCGCCCCAGTATCGATACCGGAATGGGCCTCGAGCGCATTTCGACGGTGCTCCAGGGCGTCCATTCGGTGTTCGAAACCGACACATTCCGCAAGCTGATCGACATTTCCGAAAGCCTCACCCGGGTGAAGGCGGCGGGTGACAAGCAGGCCAGCCACAGGGTGATTGCGGACCATTTGCGATCGACGAGTTTCCTGTTGGCGGACGGCGTGCTGCCATCGAATGAGGGCCGCGGCTATGTTCTGCGGCGGATCATGCGCCGCGGGATGCGCCATGCGCATCTGCTCGGCGCCGAAGAACCGCTGCTCCATCGCATGGTCCCCGCACTGGTCGACGAGATGGGCCATGCCTATCCCGAACTGGTCCGCGCCCAGGCCTTGATCGAGGAAGTGCTCGAGCGCGAGGAAGCCCGCTTCCGCCAGACGCTCGAAAAGGGCCTCAGGCTGCTCGACGAGGAAACCGGCAACATGGCCGAGGGCGACCAGCTGCCCGGCGAAACCGCGTTCAAGCTCTATGACACTTACGGATTTCCCTACGATCTCACCGAAGACGCCTTGCGCAATCGCGGGATCGGGATCGACCGCGCCGGCTTCGATGTCGCGATGGAGCGCCAGAAGGAGGCCGCCCGCGCGGCCTGGAAGGGTTCGGGCGCGGCCGCCGACGAGGAAGTGTGGTTCGACATCGCCGAGCGCGAAGGCGCGAGCGAATTCACCGGCTATGTCTCGACATCGGGCGAAGGCCAGGTGGTGGCGCTGGTGGTCGATGGCAAGGAAGTGCCATCCGCAGCCGCCGGGAGCGACGCGATCGTCCTCACCAACCAGACGCCATTCTATGGCGAGAGCGGCGGGCAGGTCGGCGATGCCGGAACGATTACCGGGGCGGGCGACCTCAGGATCGAAATCTCCGACACGTCGAAGCCGCTTGGCCGCCTGCATGCGATGCAGGGCCGGATCGAAAGCGGGACGATTGCGGTTGGCGACACGGTCCGGCTCGAGGTCGATGCCGGGCGCCGCGATGCGATCCGCGCGAACCATTCGGCGACCCACCTGCTGCATGCGGCGCTGCGCAACCATTTGGGCGAACATGTCACCCAGAAGGGCTCGCTGGTGGCCGAGGACCGGCTGCGGTTCGACTTCTCGCATCCCAAGGCGCTGTCCGACGAGGAAATCGCAGCGATCGAGGCCGAGGTGAATGCCGAGATCCGCCACAATGAGCCGGTCGGTACGCGGCTGATGACGCCCGACGATGCGGTCGCAGCCGGCGCGCTGGCGCTGTTCGGCGAAAAATACGGCGAGGAAGTCCGCGTCCTGTCGATGGGCCGCTCGAACTGGCAGGGTTCGGGCAAATCCTATTCGGTCGAACTGTGCGGCGGGACCCATGTCCGCGCGACCGGCGATATCGGGATTTTCCGGATCGTCTCGGAGAGCGCGGTCTCGTCGGGCGTTCGCAGGATCGAGGCGCTGACCGGCGAAGGCGCGCGGCAATGGCTGATCGGCAAGGAAGCGGCGCTGAAATCGGTCGCGGCAACGCTCAGGACCTCGCCCGACGAAGTCGAGGCGCGGGTTGCCGCGCTGGTCGACGAGCGCAAGCGGCTCGAACGGGAGCTGGCCGAAGCGAAAAAGGCGCTGGCCCTGGGCGGTGGCGGTGCCGCTCCTGCCGCCGCAGCCGACGAGGAGGTCGGCGGGGTCGCGTTTTCCGGACAGGTCATCCAGGGGCTGGATCCCAAGGAATTGCGTGGCCTGCTCGACGAAGCCAAGAAGCGGATGGGTTCGGGTGTCGCCGCGATCGTTGCGGTCAATGATGGCCGGGCCGGCTTCGCGGTTGGCGTCACCGACGATCTGACCGGCCGCCTCGATGCGGTGAAACTGGTCCAGGCCGGGGTCGCGGCGCTGGGCGGGAAGGGCGGCGGCGGCCGCCCCGATATGGCGCAGGGCGGCGGGCCTGACGGCTCGAAGGCCGACGCGGCAATTGCGGCGGTAAAGGCGGCGTTAAGTTCCTGAGGCCACAATCCCGGCCAACTGGAACCGGGAGGAAGCGCTCATGGGCAAGTTCCTGAAGACAGCAACGCTGGCCACCATGGCCATTGGCATGACAAACGCGGCGGCGGCACAGGATCGCGCCGAGACTTCGGTTGCCTTGGCACCGCTGACGGCGGCTGACGGGACTGGCGGGGTCGAAACCGTGTCGGTCGAAATCCGCGCAGGGGCCGATGTCCTGTGGTCGGGCACGCTGCGGCTGGGTCCGCAATATGGGAGCGCGAGCTTCTCCCAGTCGAAGAACGAATTCATCGGGCCTTGCGATGGCGAGCCGCTGATGGCGAACCGATCCTATTCGAGCAACCACCAGATCAATTTCAATATCAGCCGCCGCAACTGGCAGCAGGAGCCGGATGCCTACAGCATCAACGTCACCTGGACCCAGCCGCTTGCGGCGTGCGAAGGCGAGGGCAGCGATACGCTCGGCTTCAATCGCCAGTTCACAATTCCGCGGGGCGGATCGATCAGCGTGAAAGGCGCGGGCGATCTTGTGGTTACGGTCGGCCGGCCGGGCTGAATTGCGGCCGGTATCCCGCTTCCCTCACGAGCTCGGGCAGGACCGGTTCGATTTGCTTGAGGCGGGCCGGATCTGCCGCGCCTTCCCTGGTTGACGCGAATTCGATCAACGCCGTTTCGGCGTCATGCAGGAGTGATTCCCGGCCTGGCGAAGCGCAGTGTTCGCGCGCATAATCGACAAGGAACAACAGGTCGCAGGCTTTCCTGACCGCGAGGAAGCTCTCGATCATCGGTTCGAGCAGGGCCGGGTCGTCGCGCCAGTCCTTTCCCCCGAACAGATGCTGCACCACGTGCTGGCCCGCGCCGAAACATTCGTACTGGATGCAGCCGGCAAATCCCTCCTCCTCGCGTCGATCGTAAATCGTGCATCGCCCGCAGGCATCGAGCTTGGGACACGGTTCCCCGGCATTCTTGCTGGCGGAAAATCCCGGCATCTCCTCCGCCGGATAGGCGATGCAGCACAGCGCCGCGCACCGGCTGCAATCCGATCGCCGCTCGGGCCTTGGCAATTCGCTCAATTCCCTAGCCCTCTGCGGTGCTTGTGCGCAGCTTGGGCTTGTGCTCGAGCGCAGCTTCTTGCTGGATCTGCGCACGATATTCGTCGCGCTTTTCGTGGATCGAGGCGATCACCGGGCCCATCGCCACGCCCAGGTCGACCAGCACCGCCTCCGAAAGCTGGAGCGAGGCCTCCAGCGTTTCCGGCACCGCATGGGTTGCCCCGCTGCGGTAGAGTTGCGCGGCATGCTCGGTATCGCGGGCCCGGGCGATGATTTTCAGCCCCGGGTAATCCTGACGGAGCTTGCGCACCAGCCTTTGCGCCAGGATCGGCTCGTCCATGGTCAGCACGACCGCCGGAGCTCGATCGATTCCAATCCGCTCCAGCACTCTCCCGCGCGCGGCGTCGCCGAAAGTCGCGGCATAGCCATCGCGCCGGGCCCGGTCGATCAGGTCGCTGTTGCCGTCGAGTGCGATATAGGGCTTGCCGTGGGCCTTGAGCATGTCGGCGACAAGCCGTCCGACACGCCCGAAGCCAAGGATGATGACATGGGGTTCGTGCGGGTCGGCTCCCACTTCCTCTAGCGTGGGAGTCGGATCGACCCGACGCCCGATATGGCGTCCAAGCTTTGCCAGCAAGGGCGTGATGGTGAGGCCGATTGCGGTCACGATCTGCCAGAATTGCGCCGTGCCTGGCTGGATCAGCATCGCCTGTGTCGCCGCCGCGAGTACGATCAGCGTGGTTTCGGAGGGACTCGCCATCAGGATGCCGGTCTCGGTCGCCGTTCCGCGCCGCGCACCCATCAGTCGCAGGAGAACCCCGGTCACCAGCGCCTTCAGGGTCAGGACCCCAACCACGGCGAGGGCGATCGGGCCGAGATTGGCCCAGATCGTCGTCAAGTCGATACCCATCCCGACCGTGATCAGGAACACGCCCAGGGCGAGGCCCTTGAACGGCTCGGTGATGTGTTCGACTTCGGTGTGATATTCGGTTTCCGCGATCAGCAGCCCGGCGATCAGCGCCCCGACGATCGCGGAGAGCCCTGCCGCCGCGGTCGCAAGGCTGGCGCCGATCACCACCAGCAGGCTCGCGGCGAGGAACAGTTCGGGGCTCTTGGTCCGCGCGGCCTGGGCAAACAGGCGCGGCAGGGCGAAGCGCCCGAGAACCAGCAGTGCGATCACCACCAGAGCTCCCTGCCACAGGGTTTCCACAAGTCCTTCGGCGCCCTCGCTCGCGGCATAGGGCGCAAGCGCACCGAGGAGGAAAACGATCGGGACGATCGCGATATCCTCGAACAGCAGCATGGCAAGCGCTGCCCGGCCGACCGGGGTCTGCGTCCCCGTAATTTGCAGCACCAGAGCCGTCGAAGACAGGGCAAGCGCGAGGCCGAGGCCAAGTGCGCCGGTCCAGTATTGCCCCATCATCGCGAGGAAGGCCGTCAGCAGGCTCGAGATCACGATCAGCTCGAGCGCGCCAAGGCCGAAGACCAGCTTTCGCATGGCCCACAAGCGGTTGAACGAAAGTTCCAGGCCGATCGCGAACAGCAGCAGGATGATGCCGAATTCGGCGAACGGTTCGAGCCGCTCGGGATCGGTTATGGTGAAATAGCCGAGCCAGGGCTGCTCATAGACCAGCTTGCCGAGGCCGAACGGCCCGACCGCCACGCCGACCAGGATAAAGCCGATTACGGGCGTGATGCGAAACCGCGCAAAGACGGGTATGATAAGGCCGGCCGCGCCGAGGATCACCAGCGCATCGGAAAGGAAACTGGAAGTGAAATCGCCGTGCGCCATCGATACCCCTGCTGTGCTGCAGCGCAGTATGGCCCGATTAGGATGAACAAGACAACGGCTGATGTGCTGGTTGTCGGCGGCGGGCCCGCGGGGATGATGGCCGGGCTGCTGCTGGCGCGCGCGGGTATCGATGTGCAGGTGCTTGAGAAGCACGCCGATTTCTTCCGCGATTTCCGGGGCGACACGGTCCACCCCTCGACCATGGAAGTGCTCGCCGATCTCGGCCTGCTGGAGCGTTTCCTCGAGCGACCGCACAACAAGGTCGACAGCGCCCAGATCCGGATCGCGGGACGCGAATATATCATCGGCGACCTCAGCCATCTCGACAGTCCGGCCCCGTTCATCGCGCTCATGCCGCAATGGGATTTCCTTGATTTCCTGAGGGACGAAGCAGCGGCTTTCCCGACATTCGAGCTGGCTATGGAGCATGAAGTGGTCGGCCTGGTCGAAAGCGAGGGGCGCGCAATCGGTGTAAGGCTTTCAGGTGGCCAGGAACTCCACGCGCGAAAGCTGGTCCTCATGTGCGACGGACGCGGCTCGCTGGTCCGCAAGCAGGAACTGTTGCCGCTGACCCGGCTCGGGGCGCCGATGGACGTCCTGTGGTTCAAATTGCCGAAGCAAGACAATCCCGGCGATTTGCTGCGCGGATCGGTCGATACCGGGCGAATGGCGGTGCTGATCGATCGCCGGAGCTATTGGCAGGCGGCCTTCCTCGTGAGCAAGGGCAATGCCGAGGCGGTCAAGGCCAGGGGCATTCCCTGGCTGATGCAACAGATGCGCGAGGCCTTTCCCGACCTGAGCTTCCCCGAGGAAGGCTCGCCGCAATCGGCCGCCGACCTGTTCACGCTCAGCGTCGCGCTCGACCGGCTCGACCGGTGGCACAGGCCCGGCCTGCTGGCGATCGGCGATGCCGCCCATGCGATGAGCCCGATCGGCGGGATCGGGATCAACCTCGCGATCCAGGACGCGGTCGCAACCGCAAATTTGCTGGCGGAACCACTTGCAAGTAACGAACACGCCGATGACAGCCTGCACAAGGTCCAGGCGCGCCGCGAACTGCCGACCCGGCTCATTCAGCGGGGTCAGAAGCTGGCGCAGGACAATATCATCGGCGCGGTGCTAGGCGGCCGGCCGATTACCAGGGCCCCGCTCGCGATCAGGCTGCTCGACCGGTTTCCCGTCTTGCGGCGGATCCCGGGGCGGATCATCGGACAGGGCTTCCGCCGCGAGCGGGTGACCGCTCCGCTAAAGACCTAACCGCCTCCCGGGCTGCCCTTGTGGGATGGCGGCGGGCCTTCGGGCATCGTTTCGACGCCGGCCCCATCTTCCCACTCGATGCGGTAAAGGTCGAAGCGCCGGTCATGCAGGTTGCGCACGGTGCCCTCCGCCCGCGCCCAGGCAAGGTCGGCCAGGTTTACGTCGCTGATCGTCAGGGTTTCGACGTTTTCGCTGGCTTCCGCTGCGATGCCATCGCGGGCGAAGGGGAAATCGCACGGGGTCAGGATGCAGCTTTGGGCGTACTGGATGTCCATATTGGCGACATTGGGGAGGTTGCCGACATTCCCGCTCATCACCACAAAGCACTGGTTCTCGATCGCCCTGGCCTGGGCGCAATAGCGGACTCGCAGATAGCCCTGGCGGCTGTCTGTACAGAACGGGACGAAGATAATCCGTGCGCCTTCGTCGACCAGCCGGCGGGCCAATTCGGGGAATTCGGCGTCGTAGCAGATCAGCACGCCGATCGGGCCGCAATCGCTCTGGATCACGTCGATCGAATCCCCGCCCTTGATGTTCCACCAATAGGCCTCGTTCGGTGTCGGATGGATCTTCTCCTGTTCATGGACCGAACCATCGCGCAGGCAGACATAGGCGACATTGTGAATGTCGCCATCGTCCATCCGGGTCGGATGGGCGCCGCCGATAATGTTGATGTTGAAGCGCAGTGCCATTTCCGAGAGAATCTTGCGTATCTTCGGCGTGTAGCTGCTGAGCTTTTCGATCGCTTCGAGCGAAGAGAGTTCCTGCTCCTCGCAGCTCAACAACATCAGCGTGAACAGTTCAGGGAAGACGATGAAATCGGCCTCGTAATCGGACGCGACATCGACGAAATATTCGATCTGGCCGCAGAACTCGCGGAAATCCCGGACCGCGCGCGCCTGCAACTGGCAGGTGGCGATCCGCACGCTCTCGACGTCGCGGGGAATCCGGAACTGTTGGCCTTCGTCCTGGTCGACGAAGGGGTTGCGCCAGACCATGTGAATCGCGTTGCCCTTCGATTTCACATCTTCCGGAAGGTAGTTCATGAGGATGCCGGTCGGCTCGAAGCCGTTGGCGAGCTGGAAGCGCAGCACGGGGTCATGCAGTTTCCCGGCGACGACCTGTTCGAGATAATCCTGCGGGTCGGAAACCCGCCGACGATAGCGCGCAAAGTTCGGCATCCTGCCGCCGAAGGCGATGCCCTTCAGTTCGAGGCGCTCGGCCAGTTTGCGGCGTTCTTCATAGAGCCTGCGCCCGAGCCTGGTGCCGCGAACCTTCGGGTCGACGCACATCTCGTAGCCGTAGAGCCAGTCGCCCGTCGGGTCGTGGCGGCTTCCGTAACCGTTTCCCGTTATCTCGTCCCAGCTATGGGGAGCGAGCGCCTTAGCCTCGGCAATGCGGATCGAAGCGCAATATCCCACCAGCCTGTCGTCGAGGATAGCGACAAAGCATCCCTGCGGGAAGTTATTGATCTGCCCGCGAATTTCACCCTGAGTATAGGGTACGAATTCTTCATAGACACGCCTTGCGAGCGCATCGATGGCGCTGACGTCGCCGCTTTCGGCCTGCCGGACGATGAGGCGGGCCTTGGTCATCCAGGCCTCACTCCCAGCCGGCCATTTCCGCCTCGAGCGCTTCCACGATCGCTTCGAAGAATTGCTCGGTCGTCATCCACGCCTGGTCCGGCCCGATCAGCAAGGCGAGGTCCTTGGTCATCTTGCCACTTTCGACGCATTCGATGCAGACCCGTTCGAGCGTCTCGGCGAAGCGCACGACATCGGGCGTGTTGTCGAAGCGGCCGCGATAGATCAGCCCGCGGGTCCAGGCGAAGATCGATGCGATCGGGTTGGTACTGGTCGCCTTGCCCTGCTGGTGCTGGCGATAGTGGCGGGTGACGGTGCCGTGCGCGGCTTCGGATTCGACCGTCTTGCCGTCAGGCGTCATCAGCACGCTCGTCATCAGGCCCAACGAGCCGAAGCCCTGCGCGACCTGGTCGGACTGCACGTCGCCGTCATAGTTCTTGCAGGCCCACACAAACTTGCCGCTCCACTTGAGCGCGGAGGCGACCATGTCGTCGATCAGGCGGTGCTGGTATTCGATCCCGGCTTCGGCGAACTTCTTCTTGAAGCCTTCGGTTTCGAACACCTGCTGGAACAGGTCCTTGAAGCGCCCGTCATAGGCCTTGATGATGGTATTCTTGGTCGAGAGGTACAGCGGCCAGCCGCGATCGAGCGCGTAATTCATGCTCGCCCGGGCGAAATCCATGATCGAATCGTCGAGGTTGTACATCGACATGGCGACGCCGCTTGACGGGAAGTCGAACACCTCGCGGTCGATCACCTGGCCGTCTTCGCCCTCGAACACGAGGCGGAGCTTGCCGGGGCCGGGGACGAGAAAGTCGGTCGCGCGGTACTGGTCGCCATAGGCATGGCGGCCAACCACGATCGGATCGGTCCAGCCGGGGATCAGCCGCGGCACGTTCTGGATCACGATCGGCTCGCGGAAGATCGTTCCGCCAAGGATGTTGCGGATCGTGCCGTTGGGGCTCTTGTACATCTCGTGGAGGCCGAATTCCTCCACCCGCGCCTCGTCCGGGGTGATAGTGGCGCATTTCACGCCCACTCCGTGCTGCTTGATCGCGTTGGCGGCGTCGACGGTGATCTGGTCGCGGGTTTCGTCGCGCTTTTCGATCCCAAGGTCGAAATATCTGAGGTCGATATCGAGATAGGGCTGGATCAGCCGTTCGCGGATCCATTGCCAGATGATCCGCGTCATTTCATCGCCGTCGATTTCGACGACCGGGTTTTGAACCTTGATCTTCGCCATGAAAGCCCCTGTCGGCTGGAGTAAGGAGGAGTTGCATTTGCCTTAGCAGGTGCGCCGCCGGGTGCAAGGCAGGCGCCATTTGCGCGCCCCGGCAAGCAAAAAGGCGCCGCGAACGCGACGCCTGCGGACAAATGGTGGGCGTAGGAAGAGTTGAACTTCCGACCCCTGCGATGTCAACACAGTGCTCTACCACTGAGCTATACGCCCGAGCCATTTGCCTTGCCGGATCACCGGCAGGCGGGCCGTTTAGCTGCGGTCCGCGATCTGCGCAAGTGGCAGATTGCCGCCCGTCAGATGCGTGCGGTCGCCTGGTCCTCGAAAATCCGTTCGACCTCCGCGACCAGGTCCCTCAAGTGGAACGGCTTGGAGAGCACCTTGGCATTCGGCGCTTCGCGTCCGGCCTTCATCGTCACCGCCGCGAAGCCGGTGATGAACATCACCTTGGTTTCGGGGCTGATCTCCGAGCACCGCTGGGCGAGCTCGATGCCGTCCATTTCGGGCATCACGATGTCGGACAGGAGCAGGTCGAACCGCTGTTCTTCCAGCAGCGGGAGCGCAGCCGTACCGCGATCGACCGCGACAACTTCATAACCGGCATTTTCCAGCGCACGCGCAAGATAGGTGCGCATCGCTTCCTCGTCTTCGGCAAGGAGGATTCGGATCATGGTTGGCCCTTTGGGTTAATCTGTAAGCTATCACACTAGCGCAAATGCCGTTAATATTCTTGCCACGAAATTCACCTGACCAGCTTTGACACAGCTTCGCTTTGCCGCCAGCACGCATCCATGTCCGATCGGGATCACATGCACCTGGCCGATTCGCAAGGCATCGCCGGCGGAACGATCCCCGGTTCGGGCGGGCAGGCTGCCTTCAACCTGAGCTTTCCGGAACCATCGCCGGTGCCGATCCTGATCGCGGTGCCGCATGCCGGGCGAAACTACCCGTCCCGGCTGATCGGCGAGATGCGCCATCCCGGTCCGGCCGCGCTCAAGCTCGAGGATCGCTTTGTCGATCTCGTGGCCGCGGCAGTGGCGCGCAAGACCGGGGCGGCGCTGCTGGTCGCCCATGCGCCGCGGGCGATGATCGATCTCAATCGCGCGATCGACGAGATGGACTGGGAGATGCTCGCCAGCGATGGCTCACCGGGGCGAGACGGTGCACGGATCGGCCGGCGTGCTCGAAGCGGGCTGGGACTGGTGCCCAGGCGATTGCCGGGATTGGGGGAGATCTGGTCCCGCCGTCTCGAACGCTCCGAACTCGACGCCCGCATCGAGGGGGTCCACAAGCCCTATCACGAAGCGCTGGAAGCGAGCATGCGGAAGCTTCGCGATCGCTGGGGCGCGGCATTGCTGATCGACGTCCATTCGATGCCGCCGCTGCCCCGAAGGCTGAGCGGGGAAAAGGCGCCCATATTCGTCATCGGTGACCGGTTCGGCGCGACCTGCGATGGCACGTTGTGCGCGGCCGCGTTCGACGAACTGTCCCGCTTGCGGCAGCCCGCGGCCCATAATCGGCCCTATGCCGGCGGCTATGTGCTCGATCGCCATTCCGCTCCCGCCAGGGGCCTCAATGCGATCCAGCTCGAGATCTGTCGTGCGTCCTATCTCGATGGCCGCTTGACCGAACCTGGAAGGGAACTCGATTCGGTGGTCGAGACAATCGCGGTGCTGGTCAGGAGGCTGGCCGGCGAAGTCGCGGCTTTGGGCCGTGGCAGCCAGACTGCCCAGGCGGCCGAATAGGCAAGGATGCGAGATGAAAAAACCACCTCGTGCAAGCGCACGAGGTGGCCAAGGTACAGGGAGGTGACGCAGTTTCGTGCGTCAATCCAAATCAGCCATGAGGGGAGCTGAACTGGACTTGGTAAAGATAGTCCTAATCAAGAGAAAAGCAAGTACTGCGGTATCGCCGAACCACGAAGGCCAAGGCTTACACCTTGTTTCTCATGTTTTTTCTTCTCAGGATTTTGCTGCGCCGTTGGAAGCGGATTGTGCCCCGGGGCCTTTGCCCTGCGCTGTCTGCTTGGCAAAGATGACCCGCAGCAGGTCGAGCGACAGGAAATGGGCCTGGACCAGTGTCAGAAACCCCGATTTGTTCCATTCGACAAGTTTGTCGCCTGGAACTTCCTTGAACTTCTCCTGGTTCACCATCTTGAAGCCGCGATAAACGAAGGGCGGCGCGCCTTCTTCCGCACCGGTCCGCTGGATCGCAACCTCGCCTTCCATCAACAGCTCGTTCTTCTTGAGCTCGTCGACGAAAAACTGGGTCCGCTGGCCCGCCTGCTCGAAGTTCTCGCAGAACTTCATGACGCCCTGGGTGAAATCCGAAGGCTTGTCGTCGACGAACATCTCGTCGCCTTCCTTGAACTCGCCCAGCAGCCCGCTCGACGGATCGAAGCACAGCGACATGTTGTCCGATTTGGGATCGAGCCTGGCGAGCAGGAACGGATAGCGACGCACATAGGCGGGAAGATAGATTTCCTCGGTTATCTTGCCGTCGCTGTCCATGAACACGTTGATCCCCTCGTTCAGTCCGAACAAGGCCAGCGGCACCGGGTTTTCGCCCGACGAAAACACGATCGGGAAATGACGCATTGCGAGCGGAAATTCCTCGACCGTGAGGGGGACTGCATGCTGGTTCTCGAGCCAGCTCGCCCTGTCGGCCTTGCGGCTTTTCCAGCCCTTGTGATCCCGCAGGTTGAGCGGCATCAGGTCGTTGTAGAACATTGGCAGCTTGGTGGTTGGCTCGCTGGCCATGGACATCTCTCCGAGGTCTGAAAATCATCATTGCGGCAGATGCCGCGACCGTTGAAGCGGGGGCTTTAGTGTGTGTCTTGCCCCGGTGCAAGCGGGACGAGTTTTCCCGGATTGAGGAGGCCGGCCGGGTCCAGCGCCTGCTTGACCGCTCGCATCATGGAAAGCGAGACGGGATCGCCCAGGCGGCCAAGATCGTCTCGCTTGAGCTGGCCAATTCCGTGTTCGGCGCTGATCGACCCGTTCCATCGGGTGACCAGTTCGTAGACCTGGCCGCTGATCTTCTTGCCATCGCCTTCCTGCCATTCGAGGTTGTCGACGCCTGGCGGTGCAATGACGTGGAAATGGATATTGCCGTCTCCGAGATGCCCGAAAGCCAGGGCCTGGGTCCCGGGCCATGCCTGTTCGATGGCCGGTACCGCTGCTTCGACGAATTCCGGCATCTGTTCGACCGCAACGGAGATGTCGTGCTGAACGGCCGGGCCCTTTTCGCGCTCCGCCGGGGCGATCGAATCCCTGAGCAGCCAGAACGCCTCGGCCTGCGCTTCATTGCTCGAGATCACGGCGTCGTCGAGGAGCCCCTTCTCGAATGCGCTTGTCAGCACGCTCTCGGCCAGGTCCCGCAGCTCACCCGCGCTTCCCCTCATTGCGACCAGCTCGATCAGGGCATGCCATTCGTGTCGATCCTGCAAGGGCTGGCGACCAGCGGGAAGATGCGCGACGACATCGTCCAGGGTCGTCTGGGGCATGACTTCGAAGCCCTCGAGCGCGTCACCGGCCACCTTCTGGCAGTGGAGCAACAGCATGCGCGCGGCCTTGAGCGAGCTTATGCCGGCCCACAGCACGATCCGGTCCGTCAGGGCGGGGAGCAGGCGCAGGGTCGCCGCGGTCACGATACCCAGAGTGCCTTCCGATCCGATCAGCAGCTGCTTGAGATCGAAGCCGCGATTGTCCTTCTTCAGCGGAGTCAACGCGTTGAACACGCTGCCGTCAGCCAACACCGCCTCGATGCCAAGCACCTGCGCGCGCATCGAGCCATGGCGCAGGACCTGGGTGCCGCCGGCATTGGTCGAGATCAGGCCCCCGATCGTGGCCGAACCCTTGCCGCCAAGCGTCAAGGGAAAGCGCATGCCTTCGGCCTCGACAGCTTCATGCAGGGTCTGAAGAATGACCCCCGCTTCACAGACCGCCTGGTGACTTTCCCGGTCGAGCGAGCGGATCGCGTTCATCCGCCGCAGCGAGAGCAGGATCGCCTGGCCGCTCTTGTCCGGGGTTGCCCCGCCACACATCCCGCTGTTGCCGCCTTGGGGTACGATCGCGACACCATGCTTGCCGCAAAGCCTCACCAGAGCGGCGACTTCCCCGGTCGATGCGGGAGAGGCCATGGCCAGGGCTGCCCCGCTGAAGCGGCCCCGCCAATCGGTCAGCCAGGGGTCCATCAATTCCGGGTCGCGGGTTAGTCCGCGCGGGCCCAGGAGTGCAGCAGCATCCTCGAGGAAGGTCGCAGTTTCGGTCATTTCGAGGGCGGCTCATGCACCATTTCGATTCAGCTCGCCAGCATTTGCGACGATCTCGCGCTTGCAAGGACGATTTGTCAGGTTAAGCGGATATTCAAGCGATCGGATTATGGAGGCTGGCTTGGCGGGCCAAGTTGGGGGCCGAGAGAGACGCATCCGCGAATGTTGAATTCCGCAATCCTTCTGGCACAAGCTGCCCTGGTCATGCAGTTGGCGCTGGCCCAAGCGCCGCAGGGGACGCCGAAGGATCGCCTTTCGCCCGAGGCGGCGGAGCAGGAAATGACCGCGTTCGATAAGGGTGAAGATCGGCCCTTCCGCGTGATGCTGGATGCGCGGGAGCCCCAAAAATCCGGCCAGGTGCGGATCGAGCAGCGGGTTACCGTACGGATCACGCCGCGACCGCAGGCAAGCCGGCAGGACCTGCTGGCGCAACTGCCGCGGGGGGAAGCCGCGACCAGGATCGAGGAGCGCGTGATGGGCAAGTGCGTCCGGGTCAGCCGCATTTCCGGCGTCCAGACCGGCAACGAGAACAAGCTGATCCTGTTCCTGAGAGACCGGCGAATCCTGACCGCCAGGCTCGAAAAGACCTGCAAGCCGGAAGATTTCTATTCGGGCTTCTATCTCGAGCGGAATGAGGACGGCATGCTCTGCATCAATCGCGACCTGCTCCAGTCGAGGGCCGGCACGAAATGCGCAGTCGATCAGTTCCGCCAGCTTGTCGCGGTGGAGGAATAGGCTCGCTGCAAGGCCGGCATGCCGAGCCATTCCTTGACTTTGGCGGATATATCGGCATAGGCCGCGCGCAATCCGATGCGCCCTTCGGGCATTTCGCAATTTGGGCCGCGGCAGCAATTGCCGCGCCCTTTACCCGGACAAGACGACTTTATGAAATTTGCCGATCTCGGCCTGTCAGACGAATTGATGAAAGCGGTCGAATCCGCTGGTTACGACACGCCCACGCCGATCCAGGCGCAAGCGATCCCCGCGATCCAGATGATGAAGGACATCATCGGCATCGCCCAGACCGGAACGGGCAAGACCGCCAGTTTCGTCCTTCCGATGATCGACATTCTCGCGCATGGCAGGCGGCGCGCTCTGATGCCGCGCTCGCTGATCCTCGAGCCGACGCGCGAACTGGCGGCCCAGGTGGCCGAGAATTTCGAGAAATACGGCAAGAATCACGATCTCAAGATGGCGCTGCTGATCGGCGGCGTGCAGATGGGCGACCAGGTCAAGGCGCTCAACGAAGGCGTCGACGTGCTGATCGCCACCCCCGGCCGGCTGATGGACCTGTTCGAGCGCGGCAAGATCCTCCTGAATGGCTGCGAATTGCTGGTGATCGACGAAGCCGATCGCATGCTCGACATGGGGTTCATTCCCGATATCGAGTTCATCTGCACCAAGCTTCCGGCCAACCGCCAGACACTGTTGTTTTCCGCGACCATGCCGCCGCCGATCGAGCGGCTGGCGGACAAGTTCCTGACCAATCCGAAGAAGATCGAAGTCGCGCGCCCCGCAACCGCGAATATCAACATCGCCCAGCACAAGGTGAAGGTGAAGGCGCGCGAAAAGCGCGACGTCCTGCGGCGCCTGCTGAGGACCGACGATGTCTCCAGCGCGCTGATCTTCTGCAACCGCAAGACCACCGTGCGCGAACTCGCCAAGAGCCTCAATCGTGACGGCTTCGCGGTCGGCGAGATCCACGGCGACATGGACCAGTCATCGCGCAACGCGGAGCTACAGCGGTTCAAGGACGGCAAGATCAATATCCTTGTTGCTTCGGACGTGGCCGCGCGCGGGCTCGACATCAAGGGCGTCAGCCACGTGTTCAATTTCGACACGCCGTGGCACCCGGACGATTACGTCCACCGCATCGGCCGCACCGGGCGCGCTGGCGCCAAGGGGCGGGCCTTCACCTTCGTGGCCGAAGACGACGGCGAGGCGATCGCCAATGTCGAGAAGCTCACCGGGATGAAGATCCCGGTCTATTCGCTCGATGACGTGTCCGGCCGCGCAGTGGACGCCGGCCAGGACGAGCCGGTCAAGCCGGACAAGCCCGCAAGGAAGGGCAGGGCGGATCGGCAGGGCAAGAGCGGCAAGCGGCCGGATGCACAGGCAGACAGGCCGGCCAAGCAACAGCGGGACACCAAGCCGAAGGCCGCATCGAAGCGGCAGGAGCACAAGCCATCGGCCGCGGAGGACAGCGCGGAACAGGGCTGGAACGGTCCGGTTCCGGGATTTCTCGCCACTCCGGTTGCTGATGCCTGACAGGGTCGGCCTGGTCCGCCGGATCTGGGCGGGCAGCGAGCGCCGCAAGTCGCGATTGCACGATGAATTGGGAAACCGGGTCAGCTCCGCGGCATTGATTCGCAACGGACCGCGCGCGATTTCCGGCGGTATCGGCCGCAAGCTGTTCGGATATCGCCCGCCAAGGCCCTGGATCGCCTATTCCGCCCAGCCGGTCATCGGCAGGCTCCTGACCAGGCAGTCGGCCATGCTCGAGTTCGGCTCCGGCAAATCGACCCGCTGGTATGCCGATCGGGCAGGGCAGGTATGGTCGGTCGAACTTGATCCCCATTGGCACGCCATCGTTCGCCGGGAACTGAGCGGCTGCGACAATGTCGAGCTGCTCCTTGCTACGTCGCGCGAGGACTATTTCGACATGGTCCCCGATCGCGCATTCGACTTCATCATGATCGACGGCGCCTGGCGCGAGGATTGCGCGCAATTCGCGGTCCGGCACCTGGCCCCGGGCGGCGCGATCTATCTCGACAATTCCGACATGAATCCCGGCGACCTGACCGGGAATGTCCCCGCCGCGCGGCAGATCCTGCTCGATTTCGCACAGGACAAAGGCTTGCGGGTTCGCATCTTCACCGATTTCGCGCCGACCCAGTTTCACGTCCAGCAGGGCATGCTGGTCGGCGGCTAATCCGCCGGATCGACGAAACTGTCGATCACCCGCTTGCGCCCGCTGGTCTCGAACTCGATTTCGAGTTTGTTGCCATCCTGCCCGATCACTTCCCCATAGCCGAACTTGTCGTGGAACACCCGCGCGCCCGGCGCGATGTCGCCGCGCGGCCTGGCGGCATAGGAAGCCGCGCTGCGGCCCGGTTCGGCCAGCCGCTTGGGGGTAGCGTCGTAACCGGTTGCAAGCGCCCTTTGCCAGCCGGGGCCCCGCGCCTGAGAGCGTTGCGGCCGGTCGCGTGCAAGATGGGCAAAGGGATCGTCCTGTTCGCTCCAATTGGCCTGCCACAGCGATTTCCCGCCGGCGAGCGTCGTCTCCTGCTCGATCTGCTCTTCGGGCAAATCGTGGATGAAGCGCGACGGGATCGAGCTGGTCCATTGCCCGTATATCCGCCGGTTGGCGGCATGCAGGATCGTGCAGCGGCGGCGCGCGCGGGTGATCGCGACATAGGCGAGGCGGCGCTCTTCCTCGAGCGCGGCCAGCCCGCCTTCATCGAGTGCGCGCTGCGAGGGGAATACCCCTTCCTCCCAGCCGGGCAGGAAGACATTGTCGAATTCGAGGCCTTTCGCTGCGTGCATGGTCATGATCGTGACCTTGGCGCCGTCATCGGCGGCATCGTTGTCCATCACCAGCGCGACATGTTCGAGGAAATCGCCCAGCGTCTCGTATTCCTCCATCGCCCGGGCGAGTTCGGAAAGGTTTTCGAGCCTTCCGGCGGCTTCGGCCGATTTCTCGGCCTGCAGCATCGCGGTATAGCCGGTCTCATCGAGCACGGTCCGCAACAGTTCGGCGGGGGCGACCCGGTCCGACAATTCGCGCCAGCGCAGGAAACCGGCCAACAGGCTGGCGATGGTCCCGGCCGCTCGCTTGGGCAGTTCGTCGCTGTCGGCCAGCTGGAGCGAGGCCGCCGCCAGCGGCAATCCGGTCGCACGCGCATGGCGATGCATCGCCTCGAGCGTCTTGGCCCCCAGTCCGCGCTTGGGTTGGTTGTAGATCCGCTCGAAGGCAAGGTCGTCCTGCGGCTGGGCGATGACCCGCAGGTATGCCAATGCGTCGCGGATTTCGGCCCGCTCGTAGAAGCGGAAGCCGCCGACGATCCGGTAATTGATCCCGACCTGGATGAAGCGGTCTTCGAATTCGCGGGTCTGGTATTGCGCGCGCACGAGGATCGCGACCCGATCGAGCGGGGCGCCTTCGCGGTCGAGCCGCTCGATCTCCTCGCCGACCCGGCGCGCTTCCTCGGGCCCGTCCCACACCCCGACGACGCGGAGCTTGTCGCCGCCATCCTGCTCGGTCCACAGCGTCTTGCCGAGCCGTTCGCTGTTGGCCGATATCAGGCCGGATGCGGCCGCCAGGATCGGCGCGGTCGAGCGGTAGTTCTGTTCGAGGCGGATGACCTTGGCGCCAGGAAAATCCTTTTCGAAGCGCAGGATGTTGGCCACTTCCGCCCCGCGCCAGGAATAGATCGACTGGTCGTCGTCGCCCACCACGCAGATGTTCTTGCGGGTCTGGGCGAGCAGCCGCAGCCACAGATACTGGACCGCATTGGTGTCCTGGTATTCGTCGACCAGGATGTATTTGAAGCGCTGCTGGTAGAGTTCGAGGACGTCGCGATGCTGGCGGAAGATGTTCAGCATGTGCAGCATCAGATCGCCGAAATCGCAGGCATTGAGGCTCTTCAGCCGCTCCTGGTACAGCCGGTAGAAATGCTGGCCCTTGCCGTTGGCATAGGCCTCGTTCTCGATTGCATCGAGCTCGCCCGGGTTGAGGCCGCGATTCTTCCAGCGATCGATCAGCGCGGCGAGCTGGCGGGCGGGCCAGCGCTTCTCGTCAAGGTCTTCGGCGGCAATGATCTGCTTCAAGAGCCGCAGCTGGTCGTCGGGATCGATGATCGTGTAATTGGGCCGCAGTCCCACCAGTTCGGCATGGCGCCGCAACATCCGCGCGCAGATCGAATGGAATGTGCCGAGCCAGGGCATGCCTTCGACCGCCTCGCCGATCAGGTGCCCGACCCGCTCGCGCATTTCGCGGGCGGCCTTGTTGGTGAAGGTGACGCACAGGATCTCGCTCGGCCAGGCCCTGCGGGTCGCCACGAGATGCGCGAGGCGCGTGGTGAGTGCGGCGGTCTTGCCGGTTCCGGCGCCGGCCAGCATCAGCACCGGGCCTTCGGTCGTCAGCACCGCCTCAAGCTGCGGCTGGTTGAGTCCCCTCGCATAGGGCGGTGTCTCGGTGCTGCCGGACAGGGCGGTATCGGGGGAATTGCTGCTCATGGCTCGAGTGAACAGCTAGGGAACATCGTGGACGCGCGCAAGCACCTGTCCATGCGACGGATTTGCCGGTAACTTTCGCACCCGGCGGAACGAGCGGTTTGAATGGACCGTCAATTCTGCCAAAATGGGGGCAGCCAAGGAGAAACCCCATGAAGAGGATAGCGATCGCCGCGACCGCCCTGCTACTGGCCAACCCGGCAATTGCCGCCCATCACGAGGAAGCCGCGCCCGAAGCCGAAGCCAAGCCAAAGGTCGAAATCGTTTCCGTGGGCGAGGACGGCAAGCCCGATGTGGTGCGGATCGACGGCTATGAGACGAAAGTCTGCAAGGGCGATGTGAAGGACGCCTGCATCAACCCGCAGGATGCCGGCTTCGACTGGGGCGGGACCGAGATCAATTACTGGCCGGGCAGGCCCGCAAGCGAGATCGACGAGCCGCTGCCGGTCGACAAGCCGCCGGAGGACCAGCCGCCGGAGGACCAGCCTGACGGCGATTAGCTCAGGCTTGCTCCGGGCGAAGAAGGTGCAGCCGCGCCTTGCCGACATCGCGGGTGCTTTCGACCGTGAACCCCTTGACATCGATCGCCTCGTTGCGCCCCGTTTCCACGCTGATCCACGCCGAGGGCGCGATCCAGCCCAGCCGCGCGAGCTTGTCTATCGCCACCGCGCCCGCGCCGCTGCCATAGGGCGGATCGAGCAGCAGCAGGTCGCAGGGACGCTTGGTGGGACCCAGCGCCAGCACCGAACCGGCCCTGACATCGCAGCGCTGCTGCGCGCGCAGGGCGGCGATATTGGCGCGCAGGGCGCGGATCGCCGCGGGGTCCTGCTCGACGAAGATCGCTTCGGATGCTCCGCGCGACAGCGCTTCGAGACCGAGCGCGCCCGAGCCGGCAAACAAATCCGCCACCAGCAGGCCTTCGAAACTGCCGATCCGGCTGACCAGCATCGAGAACAGGGTCTCGCGCGTGCGGTCCGCCGTCGGGCGCGTGGCATTGCCTTCGGGCGCCAGCAGCTTCCGCCCGCGCCATTCGCCGGCGATGATCCTCACCTGCCGGAGCCGCCGAGCAGGCGCTTGCGGAACTGCTCGACATCCTTCTGCGGGACCTGTTCCGCCGCGCCGCGGGCGAGGTCGCCCAACAGGAACGGGCCATAGGCGGTACGCATCAGGCGCGAGACCTTGAGCCCGAGATGTTCGAGCACCCGGCGGACCTCGCGGTTCTTGCCTTCGGTCAGCGTCAGTTCGATCCACTGGTTGCGCCCGGTCCGGCGCTCGAGATTGGCGTCGATCTTGCCGTAGCGGACACCTTCGACGGTGATCCCGTGGATCAGCTCCTCGAGCTGGGCCTGCGACACGTCGCCGAAGGCGCGCGCGCGGTAGGTGCGGGGGATGCCGCTGGCGGGCAGTTCCATCGCGCGCTTGAGCTCGCCGTCATTGGTGAGCAGCAACAGGCCTTCGGTATTGAGGTCGAGCCGCCCGACCGGCATCAGCCGCGGAGTGCCCTTGGGCAGGGCATTGCGCAAGGCATGGTAGATCGTCGGCTTGCCGGAAAAGTCGCGCTCGGCGGTCAGCACGCCCGATGGCTTGTTGAACCGGAACAGCATCGGCGGCGGAGCGGCCGCGACCGGCTTGCCGTCGACCGTCACGCCCTTGAGGTTGGGAATGATCGTCGCCGCGGTATCGAGCACCTTGCCGTCGAGCGCGATACGCCCTTCGCCGATCATACGTTCGACCTCGCGGCGGCTGGCCACGCCGGCACGGGCGAGCAATTTGGCGATACGCTCGCCGCTGCGCGGGGCCGGGCGTTCGCCGCTGCGCGGGGCTGGGCGTTCGCCCTTGGGTTTCGCGGGATCGTTCATCCCGGCGCATTAGCTGGTGACGTTCGCCTGTTCCAGCTTTCCAAACGCGCAGTGGCCGCTAATCTCGCGGGGAATTGCCTGCTGGAGGATCCATGGCCGAAGCCGTCAAGAAAGCGAAGCCTGGCTGGCGCGAGGTGTTCCGCGCCATGCGCAACCAAAAGACGGGCTTCATGGCGTTATTTGGTTTTGCCAGCGGCCTGCCGTTCGCACTGTTCTTGGGCACACTTTACGCCTGGCTGTCGGAGGCCGAGGTCGAGCTTGAAACGATGGGCGTATTTTCGCTTATCGGGCTGGCTTACGCTTTCCAGTTTCTTTGGTCGCCGCTGATCGACAAAGTGACCATACCCGGGTTTGCGAAGCTGGGCCGCCGCAAACAGTGGATCGTGCCCGCGCAGATTTTGCTTGGCGTCATCCTGATTGCGTTGAGCCTGAGCAATCCAACTGACAGCAATATGGGCTGGTTTTCACTGCTGGCGGGAATCGGTGCGCTGGCTAGCGCGACGCAGGATATCGCTATCAATGCCTGGCGTATCGACGTGGCGGACGAAGATGCGACGCTCGACATCCTCTCTACGGTCTACCAGATGGGCTATCGGCTGGCGG
>NZ_DBNHSF010000119.1:0-1643 GCF_057143545.1 Candidatus Andeanibacterium sp. | reverse complement strand
CCGCTCGCCTGAATGCGCTGTCCTACAACGGCCGTCCCGTGCCATGGCCGGGCCAAGACGGGCGCGCTTGCAGGCGGAGCGATTCTTGCTCCTGGACTGTGTTACCCTGTCAACTTCCGTTCGGTTCGGATCCCGCTGTGCTGCTTGAGCAAGGTCAAGGAACACGCCGGCCTTGAGGTGTGTTATAGGAGTCGCGAAACGCGAAAGGAGAAACGCCATGCATGAGACGACCATGGAAGACCGCAAAGCCGAGCTCGCCAGCCTCCTGGAAAAGATCAAAGCCGCGCCCGAGGGCCAATGGACCGCCGAGCGCGAGCGGATCGCGGTGCTCCAGCGCCAGCTCGCCGCGCATGAAAAGGCCGGCAACGACGCTTGACCTTCCGCAGCGCTTCGGCAAACAGGCTGCTGGAATCGGATTGGGAGAGTTTCGATGAGTGACGGTGCCGCAAAGTCCATTTCGGGCGGGAAACTGCTGGCGATTTGCCTGTCGGTCGGGGTGGTGTTCATCATCGTCATGCTGATCTGGTTCCAGAACCAGCTCGAAGCCCTCACCGTCCAGCGCGAGGCCGAGCTGCAGGCCGAATATGCCGCCTACGAGGCCGCCGCTGCCGCCGAGGAAGAAGCGGCTGCGGTCGAGGAAGCCGCGGAGGCGCCGGTCGAGGATGGCGCGGTGGCCGAGGAAGCCCCGGCGGAATAGTCTCACCGCTTCGCAGCGGCCCGCCGCTTGTCCGCGATCCAGGGCCGAATCGCCGAGCGCTGTCGCGCCGAGTGCCGGCACACCGGCCATCCGGTCGCCGCGCGCCCCTGAAACCAGGAATGAAGCGGGGCGCTTGATTGCCGGAGGCGATCCGGGCCAAACTTGGCCTCAAGGCGACTCCGTCGCCAGCAAGTAACCGGAGGAACGCAAATGGCCGATGTCCCACCCCCCAAATCGAGACTCTTCTGGATTCTCGCGATCGCCTTGCTGGTCGTTGTGGCTATTATCTTCATGCTCAGGACTACTGTCGAGGAAACTCCCGAAACCGCCGGCGAAACGGCGGCTGCAGGCGAGGCGGCGGGTGTGCCGCCCGACGAGTATATCGTCGCGCCGGAGGATGAAGGCGTCGAAGTCGACCTGCCCGAAACCGCTCCCGCGGTGGTGCCGGTCGACGAAGCAGCCGAATAGCCGAACCGTCAATCGGGCGTTGGCCCGAGCGACTCGATTGTCTTCTTGGCCTCGGCCAGCCCGCAGCCGGTGTCCTCGCGCAGGAACCTGATCGCCTCGATCTTCTCCTTGCGACGCAGCGCGTCGTCGATCCGCGCCCGCGCTTCGGGCGAAATGCGGGTGGTGCTGATCGGCTGTATCCGGTCGCTATCGGCCGACAGCCGTCCGTATGTCGAGCCAAGCTTGAACGCGACCGCCAAGGCAATCGCGATCATCAGCCATTGTTCGAACGTGAAGCCCATTCGGACAGTATAGGTCAGATCAGGCGCCGCACCAATCCGCGCGCGGCCCGCCCCAGCTTTCGGCGAGGCCTTCGGCGACCAGCACCTGGCCGAGGCTCCGCCCACCGCGCCGGGCGACCATCAACCGCCTTCCATAGGAATCGAACGTCCGGTCGGCTGGCTGGAGTTCGAACGGCCCGGCATTGAGCAAGTCGATG
>NZ_DBNHSF010000118.1:0-5403 GCF_057143545.1 Candidatus Andeanibacterium sp. | reverse complement strand
TGCCCAATGTGTCGGGGCTCGAACTGATCGCGCAGATGAAAGTCGATTCGGTCCTTCGCGCAATACCGGTGCTGGCGGTGACCGCCTATGCCGGCAAGGGAGACGAGGAGCGGATTCGCGATGCCGGGGCGGAGGGCTATCTCGCCAAGCCGGTGTCGATCGGGCCGTTCATGCAGGCAGTGAACGGGCTGATCTGAGCGGGCAAGCTTGACAATCCCGCCTCCACGCCGCTTTTGCGCCGCATTCCCCTCCTAGGAGCCCGCACATGGACCGTGCCGCAGTCGAAACCAGCATTCGCGAACTGATCGATCCCTTCAACAAGAAGGGCGTCGAGATCGAAGACTCGACCACTTTCGCCACCGACCTCGAATTCGACAGCCTGACGGTGATGGATTTCGTCGCCGCGATCGAGGACGAGTTCGACATCATCATCAGCATGAACCAGCAGGCCGAGATCGAGAATTTCGGCCAGCTGGTCGATGCGGTGGTCAAACTGCAGGGAGATTGACGCGCCGATGAGCGGAGGGGGAACCAAGGGCGACCTGTTCAGCAAGTTCGATGACATCATCGCGCTGAGGGAAAACCTGCTCGCGGGCGGGGCCGAGGACCCGTTCAACCTGGTGATGGAGAAGGTGCTTTCTCCCACCCGCGCGATCTGCAACGGACGCGACACGATCCTGCTCGGCACCTACAATTACATGGGCATGACGTTCGACCCGGACGTGATCCAGGCCGGCAAGGATGCGCTCGAGAATTTCGGGTCGGGCACCACCGGCAGCCGGGTCTTGAACGGGACCTACCAGGGACATCGCGAATGCGAGGACGCGCTCCGCGAATTCTACGCGATGGACCATGCGATGGTCTTCTCGACCGGCTACCAGGCCAATCTCGGGATCATCTCGACCATCGCCGGGAAAGAGGATTACATCATTCTCGACATCGACAGCCATGCCAGCATCTGGGACGGCTGTTCGCTCGGCAATGCGCAGATCGTGCCGTTCAAGCACAACGACATCGAAGCGCTGGAGAAGCGCCTGCGCCGGGTTCCGGAAGGCGCCGGCAAGCTGGTGGTGCTCGAAGGCGTCTATTCGATGCTCGGGGATATTGCTCCGCTCAAGGAAATGATCCGCATCGCGAAATCCCATGACGCGATGGTGCTGGTCGACGAAGCGCATTCGATGGGCTTCATCGGGCCGCACGGGCGCGGGGTCGCCGAAGACCAGGGCGTGCTCGACCAGGTCGATTTCGTGATCGGGACCTTTTCCAAGAGCGTCGGCACGGTCGGCGGGTTCTGCGTCTCGAACCATCCCAAGTTCGAGGTGCTGCGGCTGGTCTGCCGGCCCTATGTCTTCACCGCCTCGCTCCCGCCTTCGGTCGTCGCCACCGCCGCGACTTCGATCCGCAAGCTGATGCATTCGGGAAACAAGCGCTCGCATCTGTGGGAGAATTCGCGCAACCTCCACAAGGGCCTGAAGGAACTCGGCTTCCAGCTCGGCACCGACGAGCCGCAAAGCGCGATCATCGCGGTGATCATGCCCGACCTCGCCCAGGGCGCGGCGATGTGGGAAGCGCTGCTGCACGAGGGGCTCTATGTGAACCTCGCCCGCCCGCCGGCGACCCCCGCGAACATGACGCTGCTGCGCTGTTCGCTCTGCGCCGAGCATTCAGAGGAAGAGGTCAGCACCATCCTCGGCATGTTCGAACGCGCCGGGAAGGGTGTGGGGATTATCTAACTATTTTGGATTAAACGATTTATCCCACATTTTGTGATTTCGTGATTTTGTGGGATAAACAGCTATGGCCGACCTTACGCCCTTTACCGACGAGCAGCTTCGCGCGCTTATCAATCTTCGCCAGCGCTACGAAGTCTGGCGCGACGCCGAGCGTGCGTTGCGTGCGCTCCCCTACGACCTGCGGATCAAGACCGTCGATGGCCGGAAATATCTCTACGAAATCGCAGACCGTTCGGGCAACGGGAAGAGCCTTGGCCCGGTCGACGACGCGCGGCAGGCGCACTTCGAGCGGTATCGGGCGGAGAAGGGCGCACTCAAGGCGCGTCGCGATTCGGCTTCCGAAGCGCTCGCGGAATCGGGCCGCATCGCCCGAGCACTGCGCATCCCGTTGCTCGCCAGCGAGGCCGGCGCAATCTTGCGCGAGGCCGACATTCGCGGGTTGCTCGATGGGGCCCTGCTGGTTGTCGGAACGAATTGCCTGATCGGTTACGCGTTGGAGGCCGCGGGAAAGATTGACGTAACAGACGAAACGATCGACTTCGACCTGGCATGGGCTTCGGCCGAGGATCTCGGCGGTGCGCCGGTATGGTCAATGCTCAAGGCCGTGGACCCGACGTTCACGCTCAACATTGAACGCTCGTTCCAGGCGCGCAACGCGAAGGCCTATGAAGTGGAGCTGCTGGTTGCACCATCAAGAGTGGCGACCCTTGGACGAGTGGAGCAGCCGCGCCCGATCCCATTGCCTGCGCAAGAATGGCTCCTGCTTGGCAGGCCATCCGATCAGGTGGTCAATTGCCGCGACGGATCGGCAGCCCGCATTGTCGCGCCGGACCCGCGGTGGTTTGCACTCCACAAGCTCTGGTTGTCGGAACAACCCGAGCGCAATCCGCTCAAGCGCAAGAAGGATCTGCAGCAAGGCGTTGCGGTGCTCGATGCGGTCGCAGAAGCGATGCCGCAATATCCGCTCGATACCGCATTCGTGGCCGCGATTCCGCCCGAGCTTGAACCCCATTGGGACGAATGGCGCGCGGGGAATGCGGCAGGCGATTCCTAACTCCGCTCCGCCGCAAACAGCCATCTGCCCAGCAGCACCGCAACCATCGCCCCAGCCAACTGCGCCGCGACGAAGCCCGGGACATCCGCCGGGGCAATGCCCGAGAAACTGTCCGACAGGCTGCGCGCCACGGTGATCGCGGGGTTGGCGAAGCTGGTCGAGGAGGTGAACCAATAGGCCGCGGTGATATAGAGCGCGACCGACGCCGCGATCGCCTGCGGCTTGTGGCGCAGCGTCCCGATGATTGTCAGCACAAGGCCGAAAGTGGCGACGAACTCGCCCGCCCATTGGCCGAGCCCGGTCCGTTCCCGGACCGAGAATTGCAGGATCGGGACTTCGAACATCAGATGCGCCGCCCAGGCGGCAAGCACTCCCGCCACCAATTGCACCAGCACGTAGAGCACGGCATCGCGCGCGCCGATCTCGCGCCGCAAGGCCATCGCCAGCGTCACCGCCGGGTTGATATGGCAGCCCGACACGGGTGCGAGCATGGTGATGAGCACGAACAGGATCGCCCCGGTCGCGCCGGTATTGGCGATCAACGCGACACCGTCGTTCCCGCCCGCCAGCCGCTCGGCCATGATCCCCGAGCCGATCACCCCGGCGAACAGGAAGAAGCTGCCCAGCGCTTCGGCCGAAAGGCGGCGCCGCAGGTCAGCCATGGGCCGTGCTCCCTTCGGCCTCGCGCCCGATCGCCATGACAGCCCTGCGCCAGTCCTGCGGTGACAGGGCCTGTTCGTCGAGTTCGAGCAGGGCCTCGATCCGCTGCGACAATCGCCGATAGGCGGTCTCGAAGCCCGCCAGCTCGCCATCGTCGGTTTCGCCCGCCGGGTCGGGGATGCCCCAATGCGCCTGCATCGGATGGCCGGGAAAGATCGGGCAGCTTTCGCCCTTGGCATTGTCGCAGACGGTGATCACGAGATCGACCGGCTGAGCACCTTGACCCGTAAACTCGTCCCAACTCTTGGAACGCAGGTTCGAGATGTCGTGTCCCTTGGCTGCGAGCAGTTCGAGCGCCAGCGGATTGGGCACGCCGCGCGGCTTGCTGCCGGCGGAAAAGCCGCGAAAACGCTCGCCGCCCTGCGCATTGAGGATCGCCTCGGCGAGGATCGAGCGCGCCGAATTGGCGGTGCAGAGGAACAGGACATTGCGCATCGCCGGACCCAATGTGACCGAAATGTTACGGCATGGTGGCAGAGGCGCAGATTTCCTGCGTTTCCTCGTTGCCACCCTCGAGGAAGGTCAGCGCGACGAACCCGGCGACCACCGCGATCGCGAAGCCGGCGGTCGCCAGCCCGAGATATTTGTCGATGAAGGCCTTGATCGGCCGCCCGAACAGGCGGAACAGCACGCCCACGATCATGAAGCTGATCGCGCGCGAAACGATACTGGCCAGGATGAAGGTCACGACATTCATCCCGATGAAGCCGGCGGTGATCGTCAGCAGCTTGAACGGGATCGGCGTGGCGCCCTTGATGATCAGGATTTCCGCGCCGTATTCGCGCAAATAGCAGGCCGCGACCGGGAAGCTCTCGGTCAGGCCGAGCCAGGCCAGCAGCTGGGTGCCAACCGTATCGTAGAGCCCCCAGCCGATCGCGTAGCCCAATAGCCCGCCCGCGACCGATGCCAAGGTCGCGATCACCGCAAAGCGGACCGCCTTCCTCGGTTCGGCGAGGCACATCAGCCCCAGCACCGGATGCGGCGGGATCGGAAAGAAGCTCGCTTCGATGAAGGCGAACAGCGCCAGCCAGTATTCCGCCTGAGGATGCGCGGCCTTGGCCATGGTCCAATCGTAGAGGCGGCGCAGCATGGGTTCGGGCGTTCGCTCGTCCAGAGTTTCGTCACCCTGAACTTGTTTCAGGGTCCATTCCTCCTCTGGCACAGGCAGAGCGGGAGGCACAATGGATGCTGAACCGAGTTCAGCATGACGGATGCGGAAAAGCCGGGCGATAGCAGCGGCGGAGTTGCCTGATATAACCTATTTGGCACTTTTTTGTTGACATCGTGACGCTATATGGTTAGAAAAGATGAACATCGCGATAGTGTGATTCGAGCAGGCGGTCCAAACGGGCCGCCTTTCTGGTTCCAGCAGCAATCAGGAGTGACCCTTGGCCGACAGCAACCCGGCCGGCCCGGCCTGGGTTCCGGCGTTTCTTGCAGGGCTCGCCGAAACGGGCGTGGTCAAGCTTGCCGTCAGGGCGGCAGGCATCGCCCATGGTTCGGCCTATTCCCGGCGCCGGACCAATCTGCAGTTTGCCCTCGCCTGGGATGCGGCACTGGGGCGCTGCCCGAGCGAAGCAGGCGAGGCCGAAATCGACCAGCCGCAACCCAGGCGCAATGCCGGGTGGCGCAGGAACTTCCTCGAAACCCTGGCCGAAACATCGAATGTCACCGCTTCGGCTAAGGCGGCAAACGTACCCCTGCGCACGGCCTACCGGGAGCGCCGGGCGGATTCCGAGTTCCGGGCGAAATGGTACGAGGCGCTGCTCGAAGGCTACGAGCATCTCGAAATGGAAACGCTTCACCGCCTGCGGATGGGCACGGCCAAGGACGATCCGAAATTCGACATCGCCAATGCGCTGCGCCTGCTGGCGCTGCACAAGGAAACCGTCGCCC
>NZ_DBNHSF010000117.1:0-6138 GCF_057143545.1 Candidatus Andeanibacterium sp. | reverse complement strand
GCGGCCGCCAGGAGCTGGCCGACCAGGAACAAAGCGAGCTGGCGGTGATCGAGGAATTCCTTCCTGCGCAGATGTCTGACGATGAGATCAATGGAGCGATCGCGGCGATCAAGGCCGAACTCGGCGCGGAGAGCATCAAGGACATGGGCAGGGTGATGGCCGCGCTCAAGGCGAAACACGCCTCGGAAATGGACATGGGCAAAGCGAGCGCGCTGGTGAAGGCGAGTTTTTGAGATCCGTCCCGGCTACCAGCCGGGACACCGAAATCTCCCCTCCCTTCGGGGAGGGGTCCGGGGGAGGGGCTCTCGAATTGTTGAAATCCGAAACGGCACGGGCCCGGGAGCTTCGTAACAATCCTACCGAAGCAGAACGCCTGCTTTGGCAACATATAAGCGCAAAAAAATTGGGCGGATTCAGATTCAACAGGCAGGCCAAAATTGGCCCATATTTCTGTGACTTCGTGGCGCGCGGACCCAGATTGATCGGCGAGATCGATGGCGGCCATCACAATCACAAGGATGGACGACTACGTGACGCGCATCGCACCGCTTTCCTCAATGCACAGGGTTATCACCTCATTCGCTTTTGGAATTCAGAAGTCTTGGATAATGTCGACGGCGTGTTGAAACGGATCGAGCATGTGCTGGCTGATGGTCCCTCCCCCTTCCCCTCCCAAATGGGAGGGGAGACTGTTGAACCCCGCACCAACAGTGCGGGGTAGACTGTGTTAAGTCCCCAATGGCTCGATGAACTGAAATCCCGCGTCACGCTGTCGAGCGTGATTTCCCGCACGACCAAGCTCCAGAAGGCCGGGCGCGAGTTCAAGGCCTGCTGTCCGTTCCACAACGAGAAGACCCCGAGCTTCACCGTCAACGACGAGAAGGGATTCTATCACTGCTTCGGCTGCGGTGCGCATGGCAGCGCGATCGACTGGATGATCGAGCAGCGCGGCCTGGAGTTCATGGATGCGGTCAAGGAACTCGCCGCGCAGGCCGGGATGGAAGTCCCGGCGCCCGATCCGCGCGCGGCCGAGCGGGCCGAGCAGCGCAGCCATCTGCACGACGCGATGGCGGCTGCACAGGAGTGGTTCAAGGCCAATCTTTTCTCTCCGGATGGCCGCGCGGCGCTCGACTATCTCAAATCGCGCGGGCTCGACGATCACACCATCCAGCGCTTCGGCTTCGGCTATGCGCCCGATGCCAAGGGCGCCATCGCCAGGGCGCTCGACAAGTTCGAGACCAAGGAACTGGTGGAGGCCGGGCTTCTGATATCGGTCGAGGGCCGCGATCCCTACGATCGCTTTCGCGGCCGGATCACCCTGCCGATCCAGGATATGCGGCAGCGGATCATCGGATTTGGCGGTCGGATTCTCGATCCATCGAACAAGGACGCGCCCAAATACCTCAATTCGCCCGACACGCCGTTGTTCGACAAGGGGCGCACGCTCTACAATATCCACCGCGCCGGCCCGGCCTCGCGCCAGTCCGACCGGATCGTGGTGGTCGAAGGCTATATGGATGTCATCGCGCTGGCGGCCGCGGGCATCGAAGACGCGGTCGCGCCGATGGGCACGGCGCTGACCGAGAACCAGATCGAGCTGCTCTGGCGGCTGGTCGATACGCCGATCCTGTGTTTCGACGGCGACAGTGCCGGCCAGCGCGCGGCGATCCGGGCCGTGACCCGCGCCCTGCCTCTGCTTCGTCCCGGTCATTCGCTCGGCATCGTGCGCCTTCCCGCCGGCCTCGACCCGGACGATCTCGTCAGGCAGCAGGGCAAGGTCGCTATGGAGAAGTTGCTGGCCGAACCGAAATCGCTGATCGAAACATTGTGGGAGCATGAGCGCGACGCGCGGGAATTGACAACGCCCGAAGACAAGGCGGGGCTCAAGCAACGCCTGCTCGATCATTGCGAGGCGATCCGGCATCCCGACATCAAGTCGCTCTATCGCCGCGAACTGCTCGACCGGTTTTCCGCCTATGCCTATCCGGCGAGAAGCGATCGCCCATCGGGTCCGTGGCGCGGCGCACAGCCCCGGCCCTCGCGCATGCAGGCAGAGGTGGCGGGTCGCTTGCGCCGGGCGACCTCGGGCGGGCTGCGCGACGCATTCGCCCAGTCGGTGATTGCCGGCCTGGCGCGCCATCCCGACCAGATCGCCCGCCATGCCGAAGGCCTTGGCCGGCTGGCCAGGACGAGCCCGGCGCTCGAAAAGGCGGTCGACGCGCTGTTTTTCGCTGCCGAGTCGCTTGAAAGTGGTAACGTTTCTCCCATATCGGCGCTGGGTGACTTCGCCGTCGCACCGGATAAAGCACGCTTCACCTTCCTGATGGAAGGATCGGATCCGCACTGCGCACGCGAAGACCTGGCCGAAGCCGTCGCCTTGCTGGTCGAACGACCGGCATTGGAGGCTGCGCTTGCCGACGCCACGCAACGCTTTGAAAACACCTTCGAGCAGGCAGCGTTCGAAGAGCAGCAGCGGCTGCTCAAACGAAAGCTGGAGTTTGAGAAGCGAGTCGGGCAAATGGCCAGCCAACGCGCCGCTTCGGCGGCGTTCGATCGAGACATGGCGCGGTTCCCCGCCGGGGATACCGACCCGGATAGACTGGACTGAAGCGAATCATGGCATCCGAAGCGAAGACCAAGACCAAGAAGAACAGCGATGACGATGCTCCGCTGATCGATCTCAACGACGCCTCGATCAAGAAGCTCATCAACAAGGCCAAGCGCCGCGGGTATATTACCTATGACGAGCTCAACGAAGCCCTGCCGCAGGACCAGATGACCTCCGAGCAGATCGAGGACGTGATGTCCGCCATCTCGGAAATGGGGGTCAATATCGTCGAAAGCGACGAGGACGCGCAGGAAGAGGATGCGGGCGTCGAGGAAATCAACTCGGACGACGACAAGGACGAGATCAAGAACGTCTCCGAGGCCAAGAAGAAGGAAACGGTCGAGCGGACCGACGACCCGGTGCGGATGTATCTGCGCGAAATGGGCGCGGTCGAACTCTTGAGCCGCGAAGGCGAAATCGCCATCGCCAAGCGGATCGAGGCCGGGCGCGACACCATGATCATGGGGCTGTGCGAGAGCCCGATCACCTTCCACGCGATCATCCAGTGGTCGCAGGCGCTCAACGCCGAGGAAATGCAGCTCAGGGAAATTCTCGATCTCGATGCCATGCTGTCCAAGGAACCTCCGGTCGAGAAGATGGAGGAGGAGAACGAGGACGACAGCGGCGAAATCAGCGAGGAAACCGCCGGTCCGACCTACAAGGAAGACGAGGACGAGCCCGAAGAGGAAGAGGAAGTCGACGAGGACGACGAGGACGGCGAAAGCCGCCCGCGCCGCCGCGAGGAGGATGACGACGAGGACAACACCCTCTCGCTGGCCCAGATGGAAGCCGCGCTCAAGCCCGACGCGCTCGAGAAATTCGCCAATATCACCAAGCTCTTCAAGCGTTTCGAAAAGCTCCAGGAAGAGCGGATCGAAGCGATGGGCGGCGACGAATTTCCGCCCGCCAAGGAGAAACGCTACGAGAAGCTGCGCGAGGAACTGACTGCCGAGGTCGAGAGCGTGCAGTTCCACGCGACCAAGATCGAGTTTCTGGTCGACAACCTTTATGCCTTCAACCGCCGGCTGACGACGCTGGGCGGGCAGATGCTCCGCCTGGCCGAGCGCCACAAGGTCAAGCGCGCCGAATTCCTCGAGGAATATGTCGGCAACGAGCTCGACGAGGGCTGGCTCAAGGCCAAGGCCAAGAAGGACAAGAAATGGGCGGCCTTCGCCGAGAAGGAAGCCGACGCGGTCGAGCGCATCCGGGCCGAGATCGCCGATATCGCCAGCCAGACCGGCATGAGCCTCAGCGAATTCCGCCGGATCGTGAACATGGTCCAGAAGGGCGAGCGCGAGGCGCGGATCGCCAAGAAGGAAATGGTCGAGGCGAATTTGCGCCTGGTGATCTCGATCGCCAAGAAATACACCAATCGCGGGCTGCAATTCCTCGACCTGATCCAGGAGGGCAATATCGGCCTGATGAAGGCGGTCGACAAATTCGAATACCGCCGCGGCTACAAGTTCTCGACCTATGCCACCTGGTGGATCCGGCAGGCGATCACCCGTTCGATCGCCGACCAGGCGCGCACGATCCGCATCCCGGTGCATATGATCGAAACGATCAACAAGCTGGTGCGCACTTCACGCCAGTTCCTCCACGAGCAGGGCCGCGAGCCGACGCCGGAGGAAATGGCCGAGCGCCTCTCGATGCCGCTCGAAAAGGTGCGCAAGGTGATGAAGATCGCCAAGGAACCGATCAGCCTCGAAACCCCGATCGGCGACGAGGAGGATTCGCATCTCGGCGATTTCATCGAGGACAAGAACGCGGTGATCCCGGTCGACGCGGCGATCCAGGCCAACCTCAAGGAAACGGTGACACGGGTCCTGGCCAGCCTGACCCCGCGCGAGGAGCGCGTGCTGCGCATGCGCTTCGGGATCGGCATGAACACCGATCACACGCTCGAGGAAGTCGGCCAGCAGTTCTCGGTCACCCGCGAACGCATCCGGCAGATCGAGGCCAAGGCGCTCAGGAAACTCAAGCACCCGAGCCGCAGCCGGAAGATGCGCAGCTTTCTGGATCAGTAAAGCGAGGATGATGGGGGAAGTTCCTGGAATGCGGGCCGCGCTTGCGGCAGTGTTGGCGATTCTTGCGTCGCAAGCCACCACCCCATTTTCCGCGTCGGCCAATGAATCACATGACCAGGGGCATGCGCTTCCACAGCTTACGCTCCGCTGCGAGGCCGGTTTGCCCGTGCAGGATGCAGGGTTGGTTCCGATTGGCGACATCGAACAATGGGTGACGATCAGGGGAGCGGATTGCGCGAATCCCGTCATCCTCTTCCTCCACGGAGGACCCGGCAATCCGCTCAGTCCGTTTAGCGAGGCCATCTACGGAACCTGGGAAAACGATTTCACGCTTGTACAGTGGGATCAACGCGGGACCGGAATGACCTACCTCGCCAATCCGCCGCCCCAGGACTTGACTGTCGATCGGATGGTCGCGGACGGGCTCGCCCTGTCCGAGTATTTGAGCCGGGCAATGGGCCAGGAAAAACTGATCCTCCTCGCGGGTTCGTGGGGCACGGTCCTGGGTGTTCGGATGGCGCTGGAGCGGCCCGACCTGTTCCATGCCTATCTGGGCGCCGGACAGCTTGTCAGCGGCCCGGAAAACCAGGCCGCCAGTTACCGGAAGGTGCTCGAAAGAGCGCGCACCGCTGGAGATGAGGATATCGTCGCGACGCTCGAAGCGCTGGGGCCGCCTCCATGGAGCAATCCCCGCAATCCCGGCATCTTGCGTCGCGCGACAAGAGTTTTCGAAGGCAAGGACACGGTTCCCCCGCCGGAGCACTGGTGGTCGCCGGCAGCCGACTACACGGATGCGGAGTTTCGCGCGGCCAACGAGGCGGGCGAGGAGTTCTCGTATATCGAGTTCATAGGGATGGACGGACAGGGCATGCTTTCGAGGCTGAACTTGCCCGATTACGGCCTGTCATTCGAAATTCCCGTGTTCCTGGTTCACGGTGAGGAGGATCTCGTCACCGTGCCGGAGGTAGCAAGGCGCTATTTCGATTCGCTCGCCGCACCGGAGAAGGAGTTTCGGCTGCTGGAAGCGACGGGTCACGACCCGAACGCAGCCATGATCGACGCCGAGTACGAAATCCTGAAGACCAGGATCATGCCGCTCGCACAATAGCACCGTCGATCCCCGGCAGATTCCAGGCGGGCCTGAGGGATGGAATGGCTTCGCTCCGGCGGGGTTTTTCATTTGCACGCTCGCCATGGCTGGTCCACCCTTCCCCAAAGCAAATCCTTGGGGAGAGGAATAAGGGACATGCTCGAACGCCTATCAGCCATCGTCGGCATACTGGTTGCCAGTCTTGCATTTTCAACGCCCGCCGCAGCCGAAGACTGCGATCGCGCCTGCCTCGGCGACCTCGTCACGCAATATGTCGATGCCGTGCTGGCGCACGATCCCTCGAGCCTGCCGCTGGCCGAAGGCGCGGAATATACCGAGGGCGGGCGCGCGGTGGAGTTCGGCAAGGGCGCGTGGGAGAGCATCACCGGCAAGGGCACTTTCCGCCACGATTA
>NZ_DBNHSF010000116.1:0-2095 GCF_057143545.1 Candidatus Andeanibacterium sp. | reverse complement strand
TGGGAAGGTCGAGGCCGTGCCCGTGTGGCAACCGCTTTACCTGTACGCCCACCGGATCAATCATGCATGTCTTCCTCTACAGGCTCCGCCAGGGCTTCCGCGGCGCGGCGGACCAGTTCGCGGGCGACGTCTTCCTTGGCCATTTCAGGCAGGCTTTCGACGCCCTTCTGGGTGACCACATGAACCTGGTTCAGATCGCCGCCCATCACACTCGCGCCCACTTCACCGGCAACATTGTTGGCGATGATCCAGTCGACGCCCTTGCGCTTGCGCTTGGTCTTGGCGTTTTCGACCACGTTTTCTGTTTCGGCGGCAAAGCCGATAAGCAGGTGCGGACGTTTGCGTCCGGCTGCAACGGCAGCCAGAATATCGGGATTTTCCGCGAGGATAAGCGCGGGCGGCGCTGAACCGCGTTTCTTCATCTTTTCGCCGGCCACGTGCTTGCTCTTCCAGTCGGACACAGCCGCGACCATGAAGGCGGCGTCAGCAGGCAGCGCGTTGCGCACTTCCTCGGCCATATCGTCGGCAGTTTCGACATCGATGCGGTCGACACCGTGGGGTGTCGGCAAATGAACCGGCCCGGAAACGAGCGTTACGCGCGCACCGGCAGCGGCGGCCATTGCGGCGATAGCGAAGCCCTGCTTTCCGCTGGAGCGGTTAGCGATGTAGCGGACCGGGTCGATCGGTTCGCGCGTTGGGCCTGCGGTGACCAGCACGTGTTTGCCATAGAGCGGGCGATGTTCGGGATCGGGATCGAATTCGGCCTGACCCGCAAGCGGGGAATCTTCGAATGCGACTTCCTGCGTTTGAACGTCTTCCTCGACCGGTTGAGGCTTGGCGCGCTTGTCCTTGCGGGCGACCGTGTGGTTGAGCGCCTCGGGATCGATCGGCGGAGCGGAAGCCGCGCCGCCCTTTTTCGCCAGCAGCGGCCCTCCCAGATCGGGATTGATTTCGGTGTTTTCGACAAGCGCCGCTGCGTCGAGCATTTCGGGCTCGGGCAGGTCTTCGAAATCTTCGAATTCCTCTTCGATTTCCTCGTGCGAACGCTTGGCAGTGGAGCGCGGAATAATCATCGACAGCAGGCCGCCGAGGCCCCCGCCGCTTTTCACCACCTCTTCTTCGTCTTCGGGCTCGAGCGCTTCGAGAGCGATGTCGTCCGCTTCCTCGTCCGCAGTTTCTTCGTCTGCGGTCTCGGGAGTTGGCGGCGCGAGCTGCGGCGCTGGCGGGGCCAATTCAGGCAGGTCGATTTCTATGTCGAGTTCGGCAGCAATGGCCTGAACGATTGCGGCAGGATCGGGCAGGCGGCCTGGGCCGAATTCGCCGCAAGCCATCGGGCCTTCGTCCGGGTCCATGACCTTCACGCCTGCCTGACGCAGCCAGTCGGCATTGCGCTGAGTGGCGGAATGCTCCCACATTTTCACGTTCATCGCCGGAACCGTCAGCACCGGCTTGTCCGTGGCGAGGATCAGCGTGGTGGCCAGATCATCGGCGATACCGGCAGCCATCTTGGCCAGCAGGTCCGCCGTTGCCGGACACACGACCACGAGGTCGGCATCGCGCGAAAGCTGGATATGACCCATCTCGACTTCGTCCTTGAGGTCGAAGAGCGAGGTGTAGACTTTCTTGCCCGACAGCGCGGCAAGCGACATCGGCGTCACGAACTGCTGACCGCCTTCGGTCAGCACGCACGTCACCTCGCCGCCTGCCTTGCGGATCAGGCGTACGAGTTCGCACGACTTGTAGGCCGCGATACCGCCGCCAATTACAAGCAGGATTCTCGGTCCGCTCACTTTGTGCGCTCCGTCAAATTGGTCCTGCGCGTCGTCCGCGCTGATCGGCTGGTGCATTCCCATTGCGTCATCGTTGCGCTTGCTAGCGCCCCCTGTCCGTCATTGCCAGCACGCAAAATGCGCGCGATTGCCCTCATACCCTTGGCAGCCTATGGTTTAAAAAAAGGAAACGGAGGGGTTTCGCCGATGAATTTCATTCTTGCCGCGCTTATTGCGCTGGGTGCCATGCTCGATCTCGTTCTGGGAGTGAGCTTCTTTGTCGATCCCGCCTTGGCAGGCATGGATTTCGGCCTGACTGCGACCGG
>NZ_DBNHSF010000115.1:0-3962 GCF_057143545.1 Candidatus Andeanibacterium sp. | reverse complement strand
GCGCCGCGGCGCTGGCCCGGATGGCGGAACAGGGCGAGCGCCTCTTCCAGTTCCATCGGTCTGCCGAAATAGTAGCCCTGGATCTTGTCGCAGCCGAGTTCGGCGATCAGTTTCGCCTCCTCCTCGGTTTCGACGCCTTCGGCGGTGGTCGACATGTCCAGGCTTGACGCCATCGCCACGACCGCGCGGATAATGGCGAGGCTTTCGGCGCTGTTCTGGGCGGCACCACGGACGAAGGTGCGATCCACCTTGATGGTCGAAAAGCGGATATTGCGGAGATATCCGAGCGAGGAATAGCCGGTCCCGAAATCGTCGAGCGCCACGCCGCAGCCGAGCGCCATGATCCCCTCGAGCGAGGTGCGGGCGGTCGATCCGTCGCGGACGAAGATGCTCTCGGTCACCTCGATCTCAAGCCGGTGGGCCGGAAGCCCGCTCATGCTCAAGGCCTTTACGATCGTCTTCGAGAAATGCGGGTCGAGCAGTTGCTCGCCCGAGACGTTTACCGCCACCTTGACGTGTTCGGGCCAGCGCATCGCGGCCATGCAGGCCTCCTGCAGCACCCATTCGCCGATTGGCACGATCAGGCGCGTGTCCTCGGCCAACGGGATGAACTTGGCCGGGCTGACCTGGCCGTGTTCCGGGCTGTTCCAGCGCAGCAGGGCCTCGAAGCTGACAACCTGTTCGTTCCGCGTATCGACGACCGGCTGGTAATTGAGGTGAAGTTCGCCCCGTTCGAGCGCGCGCCGCAAGGACAGTTCGAGCTGGCGGCGCTCTTCCGCGTCCGAATGGAGCGAGGGTTCGTAGGTACAATGGGCCGAACCCCCTTCGTCCTTCGCCCGATAGAGCGCGAGATCGGCATTGCGCATCAGGGTCTCGACCGTCTGGCCATCGCGCGGCCCGATCGCCGAACCGACACTGGCCCCGACATAGAGGGTGTGATGTTCGACTTCGTAGGGCAGCGAGAGGTTCTCGATGATCGATTCGGCGACCCGCTCGACCCGCGCACGGTCCGACGCATCGCGAACGACGATCGCGAATTCGTCGCCGCCCAGCCGGCCGCACAATTCGTTCTCGCTCATCAGGCTCTTCAGGCGGGCTGCGACCTGGGTCAGCAGCGCATCGCCCACCTGGTGACCGAGCGAATCGTTGACTGCCTTGAAACGGTCGAGATCGATCATCAGGAAGGCGCAGCGGGTGCGCCACTGGTCGGCATAACGCATGGCTTCGCCCAGGGCCTCGGTCAGCATCAGCCGGTTGGGCAGGCCCGACAGCGTGTCGTAACGGGCGAGATAGGCGATCTTCTCGTCGCTTTCGCGCTTGTCGGTGACATCCGAGCCGACCCCGCGATAGCCGTGGAACTGACCGTTCTCGTCCATCATCGGGGTGCCGGAAATTTCCCACCAGCGCTTCTCGTTCTGGATCGTCACCTGGACGAGCAGGTTGGAGAAGTTCTCGCGGCGCTTCAGCCGTTCGGCAAGATCGTGCAGGCTGGGCGGAAACTGGCCGGTCTCCCACCCCGCTCCGGCGATCAGCTGGATAAACGGCTTGCCTTCGATTTCCCGCGCATCCGTGCCGAGTGCAAAGGCAAAGCGCGGGCTGGCCGAACGGACCCGGCGGGCGGTGTCGATCTGCCACAGCCAGTCGGCCTCGTTTTCCTCGAATTCGCGCAACAGCAGCGAAACGACCTCGTTCTGCTCGGCCACGCCGAATTCGGCGATCCGCGCGGAGAGATAGGTGCGGGCGCTGCGCACGGCACCGCCAGCCGCCAGCGCGCAGAAGGATACGGCCAGCGCGGCATAGTCGTAGCGGCCGACCAGGCCGAAGCTGGTTGCCGCGGCGATGGCCGAGACCGCCGCGAAAGCCAGCGTGGCGACCGGAGTCGCATTGAAGGCCAGCGCAGTGCCGGCAATCAGCATGGCGTTGACGCCCCAGAATGCGATCTGGTCGATCGGCTGGCCATAGGGCACGAACAGATAGAACGGCACAGCCCAGACGACCCCGACCATGGCCGAGCTCAGCGCATGCTTGTGATACTCCGCCCTGGTCATTGGGCGCCGCTCGACATCGCACAGCGAGTCATCGACCCGCGAGGCCGAGTAGAGTGCGAAAATCAGCGGGAAGACCCAGGCGCCGAGCAGCCAGTAGGGCACATCGCCCCAGAAGATGCTGAAGGTGATCACCAGCGCGATCGCGTGCGCAAGGAAGCGGGAGAGCGACATCGTCTCGATCCGCGAATATTGCAGCGCGCGCAACCGCACCCAACTGCCCTGTTCGGGCTGGGTCAGGCCGATCACGGCAAGGTTGCCGATTTGCAGCGGCAGCTGCGGAAGGTCGGAATGGGCGTCCGTCACCAGCGCGCGATAGCGGGAAAATGGTTAGGACCGGGTAAATCCCGGCCCCGAAATCCCGCAATATCGCTGCTACTCGACCGTTACCGATTTCGCGAGATTGCGCGGCTGGTCGACATCCGTGCCCTTCACCACCGCGACGTGATAGGCGAGCAATTGCACCGGAATCGCGTAGACCAGCGGCGCGATCAGCGGATGGACCCTGGGCATCTCGATCGTCGCCATGCAGCCTTCGCCGGCTTCGGCAATGCCTTGCGCATCGGAAATGAGCACGATCTTGCCGCCCCGCGCGCGCACTTCCTGCATGTTCGAAACGGTCTTCTCGAACAGCGGCCCGGAAGGCGCCAGCACGATCACCGGGACCGCTTCGTCGATCAGCGCGATCGGCCCGTGCTTCATCTCACCTGCCGCGTAACCTTCAGCGTGTATATAACTGATTTCTTTTAGTTTTAGTGCACCCTCAAGGGCCAGCGGGAAGTCCTGCCCTCGGCCCAGGTAAAGCACGTCGCGCGCCGGGGCGATAAGGTGCGCCATCGCGGCAATTTCCGCATCGTGAGCAAGCGCTGCATTGAGGCTGGCGGGCGCTTCGAGCAGGTGTTCGACCACCTGTTCTTCCTCGGCCCGGTCCATCCTGCCCTTGGTCACGGCCATGCGGGCTGCGAACGCTGCAAGCACCGCCAGCTGGCAGGTAAAGGCCTTGGTCGAGGCGACCCCGATCTCGGGGCCGGCATGGGTCGGCAGGAGCAGGTCGGCCTCGCGCGCCATCGAACTGGTCGGCACATTCACGACCACGGCGATAATCTGGCCTTCGGCCCGGCAATGCCTCAAGGCCGCGAGCGTGTCGGCGGTTTCGCCCGATTGCGAGATGAACAGGGCGAGCCCGCCTCGCTCCAGCACCGGCTCGCGGTAGCGGAACTCGCTCGCGAAATCCAAGTCGACCGGAACCCGCGCAAAGCGCTCGAACCAGTATTTCGCGACCATCCCGGCATAATAGCTCGTGCCGCAGGCGACGATGGTGATGCGTTCGATCTTGGCGAGGTCGAAATCGAGCTGCGGCAGCGCCACGGCGCGTTCGAGCTGGCGGATATAGGAGCGCAGCGTCTGTGCCACCACCACCGGCTGCTCGAAGATCTCCTTCTGCATGTAATGGTGGTAATTGCCCTTCTCGATCTCGACTGCCGCGGCGCCTGAATTGACGATCTCGCGCGCGACCGGGTTGTTGTCCTTGTCGAAAATGTCCGCGCCCGCATGGGAGATGACCACCCAGTCGCCTTCCTCGAGATAGGCGATCCGCTGGGTCAGCGGCGCCAGCGCCAGCGCATCGGAACCGAGATAGGTCTCGCCCTCCCCGTATCCGACCACCAGCGGCGAACCGAGCCGCGCGCCGACCAGCAGGTCGGGAAAGCTGCGGAACGCGATCGCCAGCGCGAACGCGCCGCGCAGGCGGGGGAGCACTTCGGCGACGGCCTGCTGCGGATCCTTGCCGGCCTCGATCCCTTCCGAGACGAGGTGGGCGACGACTTCGGTATCGGTCTCGCTGGCGAAGGTCCGGCCACGTGCGATCAGCTCTTCGCGCAACGGCCGGAAATTCTCGATGATCCCGTTATGCACCAG
>NZ_DBNHSF010000114.1:0-36611 GCF_057143545.1 Candidatus Andeanibacterium sp. | reverse complement strand
GGGCGGATTCGATCAGCGACAGGCGCAGCCGTTCCCACACGCCGAGCCACCATTCGCCCAGCGCGGGATTGTCGATCAGCTCGTTCTTGATGCGCTCGACCTTGGCCCGCATTTCGGGATCGTGCTGGAGGTCGCGGGCCAGCTGCTCGAGGCCTTCCTCGACCTTCAGGCGCAGCGGATGCTGGGGATCGACGATACATTCGGCGATCAGCTTGTAGAGCCCGTCGAGTACGGAATTGGCAAGGCGCTCGTCTAGCCCGGTCAGCCGCAGCAGGGCATTGGCGCGCTTGGCGATCATTTGTCGGACGAGTTCCTCGTTGGCTTCGAGCGTGATTCCCGTCCAGCGCAGAATCGCATCGAGCAGCGGCAGGTGCCGCTTGTCGGCGATCGCCGCTTCGAGCATCCGGCCCAGGAGAGGCGAGATTTCTAGTTTGCCGAGCTGCCCGGCAAGGCCGGCTTTCACCTGCCCGCCGAGCCGCTCGGGATCGAGCGATTCGAGCAGTTCGGCGAGCAGCTCGGCCGCCCCGGCCTTGAGCCGCGACTCCTTCTCCATGCCCGCGCTGGCGAGGAAGTTCCCCGCAGCCAAAGCCACGTTCATGTTGCGCATGCGCCGCGCGACAACCGCCGGAGTGAGGAAATTCGCGCGCAGGAACTGCGCCATCGTGTCGGCGATCCGGTCCTTGTTCTCGGGGATGATCGCGGTGTGCGGTATCGGCAGGCCGAGCGGTCTGCGGAACAGCGCGGTGACCGCGAACCAGTCCGCCAGTCCGCCGACCATCGCCGCCTCGGTAAAGGCGAGCACATAGCCAGTCGCCGTCCCGCTCCCGCCATATTGCCGGACAAGGAAATAGAACGCCGCCATGAACACGAGCAGGCCGGTCGCGAACAGGCGCATGGTGCGCGCACGATCTACCGGGGGCGCGACCACCGGAGGCGCCGTGACTTGCTCCACCGTCACGGCGAGCCTGTTCCTATTCCGCGGGATGGGCCTCCGGCCGCGCGCGATGGCGGCCGCCATGTTCGTCGCCGGGTTCGTAGGTCAGGATGAGCTTGCGCAGCCACGGACCCAGCCGTTTCTCGAACCCGTCTGCCAGGCTGAACCCCGCCGGGACGATCAGCAGGGTCAGGAATGTCGAGAGAATCAGCCCGCCGATCACGGTAGTTCCCATCGGTGAGCGCCAGGCAGCATCGCCCGAGACCGACAACGCCGTCGGCACCATGCCGGCCGACATTGCCATCGTGGTCATGACGATCGGCTGGGCGCGCTTGTGCCCGGCCTCGACGATTGCCTCGAGCTTGTCCTTGCCCTTGTCCATCTCGTCCAGCGCGAAGTCGATCAGCAGGATCGAATTCTTGGCGACGATCCCGAGCAGCATCAACAACCCGATATAGACCGCGATCGAGATCGGCTGGCCGATCAGGGCGAGCGCGATCAACCCGCCGAGCGGGGCCAGCAGCAGCGAGGTCATGTTGACCAGCGGCGAGACGAAGCGCCGGTAAAGCAGCACCAGCACGCCGAACACCAAGAGGATGCCGCTGATCACGGCGATGATGAAATTCGTGATGAGTTCCTGCTGCCATTTGTCGTCGCCCACTGGCGCATTGGAAACGCCCGCGGGAAGGTTCTGCATGATCGGAAGCTTGTTGATCGCATCGGTGACCGGCCCCTTGAGCGCGCCTTCGCCGAGATCGGCCCCGACGAAGATCCGGCGCGACTGGTTGTAGCGCTGGATCTGGGTCGGGCCGGCGCCGAACTTGATTTCCGCAACCCGCTTCAGCGGCACCGACCCGCCACTGGAGGTCGGCACCGGCAGGTTCTCGATCGTCGAGATGTCCTGGCGCGAGGTCTTGGGCAGCATCACGCGGATCGGGATCTGGCGATCCGAGAGCGAGAATTTCGCCGCGCTCTGGTCGATCTCGCCGATCGTCGCGATGCGGATCGTCTGGCTCAATGCCGCGGTCGTGACGCCGAGCTGGGCGGCCAGATCGAGCCGCGGGACGATCAGGAGCTCGGGCCGCTGGATGTCGGCCGCAATGCGCGGGGCAACCACCCCGTCGACTCCGGACATCTGCTCGACCAGGGTCTGGGCCGTCGATTTGAGCAATTCGGGATCGGACCCGGTCAACATCACGGAAATGTCCCGCCCGGTCCCGCCGCCGCCCGATTGCGAGGCGAAGGTCACCCGCGCATCGGCGACATTCTGGAATTCCTGGGCGAGGCGCCGTTCGAATTCGATGCTGGTCGCATCGCGCTCGTCCTTAAGCATCACGAACAGCGTCGCCCCGCCTTCGCGGACGCGTTCCATCACCAGCCTGACTTCGGGCTGTTCGTTGAGCAATGCCGCGACCTTGTCGGAGACGGCTTCGGACTGTTCGATCGTCGTCCCGGGGACCATTTCGATATTGACCCGGCTCGAATCCGAATCGGTCAGCGGCTGGAATTGCTGGGGCAGGAAGTAGAGCAAGCCGACGGTAATCAGGAGCGAGAACACGCCGATCCCGAAGCACCACATGCGGTGATCGAGGAATGACGAAAAGAAGCGCGCACCGAGGCTGACCCGGCCATCCATCCCGCGCCGCTGGTCGCGATAATGTTCCGCGTCGCTGGTATCGAGCGACCAGTTGAGGATCTTCAGATACCGGTCCATCAACCAGCCCTCGCCGTGCGGGGCGTGGCCCTTGGCATGGAGGAAATAGGCCGCGATCATCGGCGTGATCATGCGCGCGACAAGCAGGCTCATCAGCACCGCCACCACGACGGTTAGGCCAAAATTCTTGAAGAACTGCCCGGAAATGCCCGGCATCAGGCCGACCGGCAGGAACACCGCCACGATCGAGAAGGTCGTCGCCACCACTGGCAGGCCGATTTCGTCGGCCGCGTCGATCGACGCCTGGTAGGCGGTCTTGCCCATTCGCATATGTCTGACGATATTCTCGATCTCGACGATCGCATCGTCGACCAGCACGCCGGCGACGAGGCTCAGCGCGAGCAACGACAATTCGTTGAGCGTGAACCCCATGAGATCCATGAACCAGAAGGACGGGATCGCCGAGAGCGGGATCGCGATCGCGCTGATGATCGTCGCCCGCCAGTCGCGCAGGAACAGGAACACCACCACGATCGCCAGCACGGCGCCTTCGATCATTGCCTCCATCGAGGTTTCGTACTGGTCCTTGGTGTATTCGACCGAGGTGTAGATCTGGGTGAAATGGACGCTCGGGTTCTGTTCCTGAAGCTCGTCGATCGCCGCCAGCGCCTGGTCGTATACGGTGACGTCCGAATAGCCCTTGGCGCGCTCGAGGCTGAAGGTAACGACCTGTTGCCCCCGGATCTTGGCGATCGAGCTCTGTTCGGAGAAGCCGTCATAGACCTCGGCGACATCGGCCAGCTTGACCGAACGCCCGCCCGACAGGTTGATATTGGTCTGGCCCAGCGCATAGGCATCCTGCGCATTGCCGAGCACGCGCACCGATTGCCGCGATCCGGCAATCTCGGCCTGCCCGCCCGCCGCATCGGTGTTGACCTGCCGCAGGGTCTGGTTGATCTGGCTGGCGGTGACGCCGAGCGATTGCATCCGCGCCGGATCGAGCACCACCCGGATTTCGCGATCGACCCCGCCGGCGCGGCCGACCGAAGCCATGCCCTCGATCGCCAGCAACCGGCGCGAGACCGTGTCGTCGACGAACCAGCTGAGCTGCTCCATCGTCATGTCGTCGGCGCGCACGGCAAAATAGCCGATCGGGCCGTTGCCGCCGATTTCTTCCTTTGAAACGCGCGGCTCGAGGATCCCGTCGGGCAGGTCGCCGCGGATCTGGTCGACCGCGTTCTTGACCTCGTTCACCGCGTCGTTGGCGTCGGTGCCGATCGCGAACTGGACGAAGGTCTGGCTGCCGCCCTCGCGGGCTGACGACTGGATTTCGTCGACCCCGTTGATCGAGCGCACCGCCGCTTCGACCTTCTGGGTGATCTGGGTCTCGATCTCGGTCGGCGCGGCGCCCGGCTGGCTGATGAACACATTGACGCCCGGGAAATCGATGTCCGGGCTGCTGTTGACGTCCATCTGGATGAACGCGACCACGCCGGCCAGCGTCAGGCCGATAAACATCACGATCGGAACGATCGGATTGCGGATCGACCAGGCGGAAAGATTGCGCAGGTTCATTACGTCGCTACCTATTCGGCCCGGGCTTCCATCTGCGGCCGGATCAAATCGCCCGGCTCGAGGAACCCGCCGGCGCGCATCACCACTTGCTCGGAGCCGTCGAGGCCCGAAACAACCGCGATCCCTTCGGTAGTGACGGCCCCGGTTTCGACGCTGCGCCGTGCGACCCGCTTGTCGGGCCCGACGATGTAGACATAGCTGCCCTCGTCATCCGACAGGATGGCCGATTCGGGCAGCATCGGCGCGCTGATCGTGCCGCTGTTGATCGTCGCGGTCGCGAACCCGCCGGGCCGCAGTTCGGGCGCATAGTCGAGCGCTATTCGCGCGATGCCCTGGCGATCTTGCAAATTGATTGTCGGCGAGATCTGCCAGACTTGCCCGACAAACGACTTGTTCGAACCGACTATGGCCACTTCGGCGCGCGAGCCGACGGTCAGCGAAGCGAGTTCGACCTCGCCGACTTCGGCAAGCAGTTCCATCTGGCCGTCCTTGGCGATGCTGAACAATGCCCCGGAACCGGGGCTGACTACCTGACCGGGCTCGACATTGCGCTCGAGCACCAGGCCTGCGGCGGGCGCGACGATATTGAGCTGGGCGTTGCGGGCGGTCCGCTCGGCATATTGCGCCTCGGCGACCCTTACCCGCGCGACCGCGGCGTCGCGGTTGGCGGTCAGCCGGTCGACATCCGCCTGAGAGATGAACCCGCGATCGATCAACTGCATCGCGCGATCGAGATTCGCCTGGGCCAGTTCCGCATCTGCCTTGGCCACTTCGATATTGGCTGCGGAACTCGCCTGCTGCTGCGTCTGGACCGAACGGTCGATCACCGCAAGGATCTGTCCGGCGCGGACCCATTGGCCAGCCTCGACCGGGACCGAGAGTACCCGGCCGCCTTCGCCGACCACGCCGACCGGCATTTCCCGGCGGGCCGCGAGCGAACCGGTAGCGGTAATGGTTCCTTCGATCGTCGCATTCCCCGGAACCGAAACAGTCACGGTCGGGGCCTGTTCGACATCGCTTTCCCCGGCGGCCTCGCCCGCGCCCGAGGTCATGAACTGCATCGCGATCAACAGCGCGACGACCACCACAATGATCGCAAGGCCGAGCATCAGCAGGCGGCGCCTACGCCCGTCCGGGGCGACACCGTCAAGCCGGACACCGTTAACGAAGGCGGGTCTGTTGCTGGAATCCACAGTCGTCTCGTAATTCATATCGGCAAGATTCCCCGAAATCCCGAGGTCTGGAGGGGTGTATTATAGTAATAAAGCACCAAGCACAAGGATATGGCACCGGCCCGTCCTTAGACCCGCCCCGGAGGCAAGACAATGACAAGCTCTGCGGGCGTCCGACGCGTTCCGACGAAGGGCTGGGCGAAACCAGGGTTCAAAATGCAGAAGAGGGCCGGAATCCCGGCCCTCAGTCCGTTACGCGGTCACAAGGTCAGTATTTGAGCTGGCGCTCGTAGAGGTCGCGATAATGCTGGATCCGAGTCACTCGCAGGCCCTGCATGCCCGAGCGATCGACCGCACGCTGCCAGGAAGCGAATTCCTCCAGCGTCAGCCCGTATCGATCGAGTACGTCGTCGATGGTGAGCAGCCCGCCGTTCACGGCGGCGACCACTTCGGCCTTGCGGCGCACGACCCAGCGCTTGGTGTCCGGCGGCGGCAAGTCGTCAACCGTCAAGGGCTCGCCAAGCGGGCCGATCACCTTCGCAGGACGGATTTTCTGGTTCTCGATCATTACCTTCCCCGATCGCCGGTCGCCGAAACGCTGTCGCCGCCGCTCTCATTGACTTGGCCCGCTTTGCTTTCGCTTAAAGCAAAGGAGTTAATTCCTCGTTGTCCATGTCCAAGACCGGCCAGGTGGGCCGCCGAGGACTGATCGAAACTCCCTTTCCCGCCAGCCGAATGTTCCCGCATGAGCTTGCGAAATTCACGGGTCGCCCCAAAGCGGGCGACGAGCTCGCTCCAGCCGAGCTGACGCAGGCCGTCGACGCCGAATTCGCTCCCGGCGTGGACCGGCCGTGGGCCGGGCTGGAGGATTTTCCCTTCGAACATGACGACGCTCATAGACCCTACTTGGTCAAAAACCTGTAAAGCCGTGGTTTACGGAGTGTTAGGGTTGAGCCGCATTGTTTTTGCGGTCTTTCGCGCTCCCGTGTATGGGCCGCGCCATGCCTGTTCTTTCCGAAATCCAGCCGGGGCTCGACCCTGCGGCCCTGTTCGACCTGCCCCGCCCGGCGCGCGAATGCCGGATTGTGGTGGCGATGTCGGGGGGAGTCGATTCCTCGGTCGTCGCTGCACTCGCGGCGGCAAGCGGGGCGGAGGTGATCGGGATCACCCTCCAGCTCTACGATTACGGAGCGGCCACCGGGCGCAAGGGCGCCTGCTGCGCGGGCGACGATATCCGCGATGCGCGGCAGGTCGCCGACCGGCTCGGCATTGCGCATTACGTGTTCGATCACGAGAGCAGCTTCCGCGAGGAAGTCGTCGAACAGTTTGCCTTCGAGTACCTCGCCGGGCGGACACCCGTCCCCTGCATCCGCTGCAACATGGGACCCAAATTCACCGACCTCCTGCGCATGGCGAAGGAGCTGGGGGCGGATTGCCTGGCAACCGGCCATTACGTGCGGCGGATCCCCGGACCGGCGGGGCCGGAATTGCACCGCGCGCTCGATCCGGCGCGCGACCAGTCCTATTTCCTGTTCGGGACGACCGAGCAGCAACTCGACTTCCTGCGCTTTCCACTGGGCGGATTGCCCAAGGACCAGGTGCGCGATCTTGCCGCCCGGGCGGGATTGTCGGTGGCAGCCAAGCCTGACAGCCAGGACATCTGCTTCGTCCCCGATGGCGACTATGCCAGGATCGTCAAGCAGCTGCGGCCCGAAGGCATCCGGCCCGGCGCTATCGTCCATGCCGCAACCGGCGAGGAGCTTGGCCGCCACGAGGGCGTGATCCATTTCACCGTCGGCCAGCGGCGCGGGCTCGAGATCGGCGGACAGCCCGAACCGCTCTACGTTATCGCGCTCGATGCCGAACGGGCGGAGGTCCGGGTCGGCCCCAAGCACATGCTGGCGACGTCTGCAGCGCGAATCGTCGGGACCAACCGGATCGGGCCGCTGCCCGATTCCCCGCTAAGCGCCAAGGTCCGCTCGCTCGGCCGGTCCCGGTCACGCTCGATGGCTCGCCCGGCACTGGGGCCGAAGTGACATTGCGCTTTGCCGAGCCCGAATTCGGCGTCGCCCCGGGTCAGGCAGCGGTGATCTATGCCGGCGACCGGGTCGTCGGCGGGGGATGGATAGCTGCTACGGCGAGCGCGGCCTGAACCTCACTCGCCCCACGGTTCGAGCACACAGCCGGGGCCTTCACGATAGGTTGCCGTCTGACTGACGAGATAAAGCACGCTGGCGGTGACGCTCTTGTCCCCTTCATCTTCGGAGAGCGAGACCAGTTCCATCCCGGGTTCGAAGTCTTTCCTGCAATCTTCAAGATCGCGCCCGCCGACATAGCGGCACGAGCAGGCTACCCGCGCGCCATAGGAGGTGCCCGCGACCGCCTGGTCCACCAGCGCGCCCCCGAAGAACCATCCCGCTGCGACCAACGCTACGACAAGCGCGAGCAAGGGCCTGAACCACTTTACTCGGCGCGTGATTCGCCGTCCTGTCTTGGCTGTTGCCATCCCGCCCCGCTTGGCCGATTGAGGCGCCCCATGCGCCGCGGCCTTCCGATCGTTTCATGTGCCATGTTGCCAGCCTTGTTGGCAATGACGGCGTGCGGGGCGGAGCAGGCTCCGAACCTGAGCCCCGACAGTCCCGCGCCCCTTTCGGTCGCGGCGATGGATGCGATCGCAGCGGCGCCCGGAGTTGACCGCGAAGAGCTTGCCCGGCGGGTCGACGCGCACTTCACCAGGACCGACCTTGGCGAGACCCGGGCGGTGATCGTGATGCATGACGGCCAGATCGCCGCGGAACGTTATGGCGCAGGCTATGACGAGGGAACCCGCTTCGTCAGCTGGTCGATGGCCAAGACCGTCACCGCGGTCATGATCGGCATCCTGGTCGCCGACGGCAAGCTCGAGCTCGACGAGACGCCGCCGATACCCAACTGGCACCGCGCCGGAGACCCGCGCGGCGAAATAACCCTGCGCCAGCTGCTGCAGATGCGATCGGGATTGCGGCATACCGAGACCAGCGATCCGGCCTACGCGGCCGACACGGTGAAGATGCTGTTCCTCGAAGGTCGCGACGATATGGCGGCGTGGGCCGAAGCCCAGCCGCTCGAAGCCGAGCCGGGCCGCAAATTCGAATATTCGACCGCGACCACGGTAATCCTGGCCGATATCGCCGCGCGCGCGCTGACCGACAGTCGCGACCCCGACGCGCGACGCGAAGCCGTCGCCAGCTTCCTCGAGACCAGGCTGTTCGCACCGCTGGGGATGCATTCGATGGTCCCCGAATATGACGCCGCAGGAACCCTGATCGGCGGGAGCCTGATCCACGGCACCGCCCGCGATTGGGCGCGCTTCGGCGAATTCCTGCGCCGGCGCGGCGCCGTCGATGGCGTGCAGCTGGTCCCGACGGGCTGGATCGACTTCATGACCACCCCAAGCCCGCGCGCGCCCGATTATGGCGGGCAGACCTGGCTCAACCGGCCATCGGGTGCGGATCGCGACGCGCTGTTCGCACGGCGCGGGCCAGCGAGCCTGTTCGGGGCAGTCGGGCATCTCGGGCAATATGTCCTCGTTTCTCCCGAACAGCGGCTGACCATCGTCAGGCTTGGCAAGACCGATGACGCGATCAGGCCCGCCGTGCTCGACGCCCTGGCGGATGTCGTCGAGCTTTATCCCCGGCCCTGATCGCCGCCTGCCGCGTCCGGCGAATCGGGCAACAATTCCTCGGCCGCTCGCCCATGTTCGTCGACCAGGCCCACGGGATCCGGATGGATCAACACTTCGACCCCGGGGAACTCCCGTTCGATCCGCTCCTCTATTTCATCCATCACCCGGTGCGCCTCGGCCACGGTCATCGACGGATCGACCGAGGCATGAAACTGCACGAAATCGTGCGCTCCGCTGGTGCGGGTACGCAAATCGTGAACCCCGCGCAAATCTGGATGCTGCGCCAGCACCGCCAGGAATGCCTCGCGCCTTTCGTCCGGCCATTCGCGGTCCATCAGATGATCGATCGCGTCCGAAGATGCCCGCCAGGCACCGATCGCCAGCCACGCGGCAATCGCCAGCCCGAACAGCGGATCGGCCATCCCAAAGCCGAGATACTGGTCGAGCACCAGGGCCGCGATCACTCCCGAATTGAGATACAGATCCGACTTGTAGTGGAGGTGATCGGTCTGGATCGCCACCGAACCCGTCAGCCGGATCACGCGCCTTTGCCACGCCAACAATGCGAGCGTCGCGACGATCGCGATAAGCGAAACGGCGATCCCCTGTCCGGCGGCTTCGGTCCGGGTGCCGGCCAGCAATTGCTGCACCGAACGAAAGGCAAGGCCGATTGCGGAGACGGCGATCAGCACGATCTGGAACATCGCCGCCAGCGCCTCCGCCTTGCCATGGCCGAAGCGGTGGTCTTCGTCCGCCGGCATCGCGGCGATCCACACACCAAGCAGCGTCGCCAGGCTGGCGACCAGGTCGAGCGCCGTATCGGCGAGGCTGCCGAGCATGGCGGTAGAGCCGGTCTGCCATGTTGCCCATAATTTGAGCCCTACGAGCAGCAACGCCACGCTGATCGAGGCGAAGGCGGCGCTGTGGGTCAACCGCGCCCGTTCGATTGCCGGATCGCTCACGGGTATAGCAATGTGCTCGCCCAGTCATCGCCCTCGCGGGTGAAACGGCGGCGCTCGTGCAACCGGAAATCGCGACTGATCCAAAATTCGATCGCCAGCGGGGAAAGCCGGAAGCCCGTCCAGTGCGGCGGCCGGGGAATGTCGCCTTGCGGATATCGTTCCTCCAGCGCAGCGACCCGTGCGAGATAGGTCGAGCGCGCATCGAGCGGGCGCGACTGGTCCGATGCCGCCGATCCGACCTGGGATATACGCGGACGGCTGTGGAAGTAATTGTCCGCCATTTCGGCGGAGACTTCTTTGAGCGGCCCTTCGATCCGGACCTGGCGGCGCAGGCTTTTCCAGTGGAACAGCAACGCGGCCCTGGGATTGGCGCGAATTTCCTCGCCCTTGCGGCTCTCGGCATTGGTGTAGAAGACAAACCCGTCGGGTCCGTGCCCCTTGAGCAGCACCATCCGCACCGACGGCGCGCCTTCGGGTGTTGCGGTTGCCAACGCCATGGCGTTGGGATCGTTGGGCTCGCTCGCAAGCGCTTCGGCAAACCATTCATCGAACAGGGCGAACGGATCCGTGTCGGGAATTGCGTTCTGCGCGGCTTGCATGTCCTGTTCCTGCGAAGTTGACACAGTCACACATCCTTGGGCTCTATCTCCGCCCCGTGCGGAGAGCGAAATACCCGGTTTCCGACCAACCGCCCTAATGCGTCGCGTCCGTGTAGGAAAGGACATGACGCATTTCGTTGCATTGGCTCAATGCATTACCTAGCTAACACACCATGGCCGATCCCTATTCGACATTGGGTGTAGCGCGCGGCGCAAGCGAGAAGGACATCAAGTCCGCATATCGCAAGCTGGCCAAGGAGCTGCATCCGGACCGCAACAAGGACAATCCCAAGGCGGCGGAGCGGTTCTCCGACGTCACCAAGGCCTATGACCTGCTGTCCGACAAGGACAAGCGTGCGAAGTTCGACCGCGGCGAGATCGATGCCGATGGCAATCCGGCCCATCCTTTTGGCGGCGGATTCGGCGGAGGAGGTTTTCGCAGCGGCGGCTTCCGCAGTTCGGGCGCTGGAGCGGGCGGCAGGCAATATTCGCCCGAAGACTTTGAAGGTTTCGGAGCCGACGGAATCGACCTGGGCGATATCTTCGACGGGCTGTTCGGCGGCGGCAGGGCAGGGTCGTCGAGCTTCGGCGGAGCCGGAGCGCGAGCCGGGCAAAGCCGCCCGCCGCCCCGCCGCGGGGCCAATGTCCAGTACCGGCTCAGGGTCCCGTTCATCGATGCCGCGACCGGCAAGGACCAGCGCATCACGCTTGCCGACGGCAAGACCATCGACCTCAAGCTCCCGGCCGGGGTCGAAGACGGCACTCAGATGCGCCTCAAGGGCAAGGGCGAGCAGGGCCCCGGTGGCCAGGGCGACGGTCTGGTCACGATTTCGATCGATTCGCATCCCTGGTTCCGGCGCGACGGCCAGGATGTCAGGCTCGACCTGCCGGTCTCGCTCGACGAGGCGGTCAATGGCGCCAAGATCAAGGTCCCGACGGTCGATGGCCCGGTCATGCTCAATGTCGCGCCGGGCAGCAGCACGGGCAAAGTGCTGAGGCTGAAGGGCAAGGGCTTCCAGACGAAAGGCGGCGGGCGCGGCGACCAGCTGGTGACATTGGAGATCGAGATTCCGGAGAAGGACGAGGATCTGGCAAGGCGCCTCGAAGGGTGGCGTGACACGCGCGATTTGCGCGCTAAGTTCGGTCTTTGATGGACCGATCCGGCAATTCTTCCCGGGGCTTTTCGTACGGAAAGCCGGTTGCCGACCTTTCGCCCGAGGCGCGCCGGCGCGCAGCCGAGAGCCATCTCGATAACGAGGCCGGCCGCTCCGCCCGACTGGCACGAAGGCACTGGCGGGTTATCGAGATCGTCCGCCGGGTGGCGGTGGGCACATGGAATGACGGCTTCATCCATGCCGGCAACCTGGCCTATATGTCGCTGCTCGCGATCTTCCCCTTCCTGATCCTCGGTGCGCTGACCGTCACGGCCTTCGGCGACGAGGCCGACAGGCTGGCGGCCGTGATCGCGGTCGAGCGGACCTTGCCGCCGAGCGTCGGCGGAGTGATCGGCAGTGCGGCGCGCGATGCAATCGAAGCGCGCGGCGGCTTGCTCCTGTGGGTCGGCCTGATTGCCCTGTGGACTGTCAGCAGCCTGATCGAGACGATCCGGGATATCCTGCGGCGCGCCTATGGCACGCAGCATACGATGAGCTTCCTGTGGCACCGGCTGCTGTCGACCGGGATGGTGGTGTTCGCGATGGTGGTGCTGATCCTGGCCTTGCTGGTCCAGGTGATGATCGGCGCGGTCGAGGAGGCGGTGGACGCCTGGGCGCCGCAGCTGGCATATGTGCTGCACAGCCTGGCCTATTCGCGGATCCTTCCGGCGCTGGTGGTATTCCTTGCGATCTATGCCCTGTTCCAGGCGCTCACGCCGGTAAAGTACCGCTCCCGGCGCTACCCCAAATGGCCCGGGGCACTGACGGTTACCTTGTGGTCGGTGCTGGTGACACTGGCCTTTCCGCCGGCCCTGCGCTCGATGTTCGCCTATTCGATGACCTATGGCAGCATTGCCGGGATCATGATCACGCTTTTCTTTTTCTACCTCATCGGCTTAGGAGTCGTCGTGGGAGCTGAACTCAACGCCGCGCTGGCCCGGACTCCGGAAGAGGCGCGCGAAGTGGACGCAACGGACGAGGAGGAAGCTGCTCGATGAGCGGTCTGATGCAGGGGAAACGCGGTCTCATCATGGGCCTCGCGAACGACAAGTCGCTCGCTTGGGGGATCGCCAGCAAGCTCGGGGAAGCAGGGGCGCAGCTGGCCTTTTCCTACCAGGGCGAGGCGCTCGAGAAACGCGTGCGCCCGCTGGCGGCAAGCCTGGGTTCCGATTTCCTGTTCGAATGCGACGTGTCGGACATGGATGCGCTCGACCGCGCATTCGCCAAATTGCAGGAGCGCTGGGCGACGATCGATTTCGTCCTCCATGCGATCGGCTTTTCCGACAAGAACGAACTGCGGGGCAAGTTCGTCGATACCAGCCTCGACAATTTCCTGATGACGATGAACATCTCGGCCTATTCCTTCGTCGCGGTCGCCCGGCGCGCGGCGCAGATGATGCCCAATGGCGGCTCACTGGTGACGCTTACCTATTACGGCGCGGAGAAGGTAATCCCGCATTACAATGTCATGGGGGTGGCCAAGGCCGCGCTCGAAACCAGCGTCAAATACCTCGCCAACGACCTCGGGCCGGACAATATCAGGGTCAACGCGATTTCCGCCGGGCCGATCAAGACCCTCGCCGCAAGCGGGATCGGCGATTTCCGCTACATCCTCAAATGGAACGAGCTCAATTCGCCGCTCAGGCGCAACGTCACGATCGAGGATGTCGGCGGCGCCGGGCTCTATTTGTTATCCGATCTTTCGTCGGGCGTTACCGGCGAGGTCCACCATGTCGATTCGGGCTATCATACGGTCGGCATGAAACAGGTCGACGCGCCCGATATCTCGACCGTGTAGGCAAGCTTTTACCGAATCCATGTTCGTGCTATGTTCTTCCCGAATCGAGGGAGAACGGCAATGGGTTTGACCGGCGGATGCCAGTGCGGTGCGGTGAGATACGAAGTCGAAGGGGAGGCCGTGCATCACGCCCTCTGCCACTGTGCGGACTGCCGGGCCTCCGCGGGTGCGCCGGCCGTCGCCTGGATCGCGTTTCCCGCCGCGGGCTTCAAACTGACGAAGGGTGTAGCGAAGGCTTACAACAGCTCCGGCGCGTCGATCCGGCATTTCTGCGCCAATTGCGGGACTGGCCTCTATTTCCTCAACGAGCAGTTCCTGCCCGGCATCGTCGATATCCAGTCGGCCACGCTCGACGATGCGAACGATCACTCGCCAGGCGCTCATGTGCAGACGGCCGAGCGGCTGGGTTATATGGCAAGGCTTGCCGACCTGCCGGAATTCGAACGCTTCCCTGGCATGTAATGCCGGCATCCTGGATGAAGGCTCACCTGGCCGCAGCCAGCAATTCGACGATCCGCCCGGCGCTGTTCCCGTCACCATAGGGATTATGCGCCCGCGCCATCGCCGCATAGGCGGCATCATCGTCGAGCAGCCGGGTGGCTTCCGCGACGATCCGGGCGGTGTCGGTGCCGACCAGTCGCGCCGTTCCAGCCTCGATCCCTTCGGGGCGTTCGGTCGTCTCGCGCATTACCAGCACCGGCTTGCCGAGCGACGGTGCCTCTTCCTGGACCCCGCCGCTATCGGTCAGCATGAAATGCGAGATCGCCATCAGCCGCGCGAATTCGGGATAATCGAGCGGGTCGGTGAGGGCAACGCGGTCCAGCCCGGCGAGCTCGGCTTCCATCACCTGGCGGACATTGGGATTGGGGTGGAGCGGGTAGATCACTGCGACATCGTCGCGTCGGACAAGTTCACGGATCGCGGCGGCGATCGCCTGCATCCCCGCGCCGAATTTCTCGCGCCGGTGGCAGGTCACACCAATGATCCTCCTGGTCGCGAAGCGCAGTTCGAGCCCGGAAATTTCGCCCACGAGCTTCGGCTCGGATGCGCTCCTGCCAAGGATCCATTGCAGCGCGTCGATCCCGGTATTGCCAGTGACATGGATCGTCGAGGGATCGACATTCTCCGCACGCAGCGCCGCCGCCGCTTGCTCGGTCGGGGCGAAATGCAGGTCGGCGATCGTGGCAATGATCCTGCGGTTGACCTCCTCCGGCCAGGGGTGATGGATATTGCCGCTGCGCAGCCCCGCTTCGACATGGGCGACCGGAAGCTTGCGGTAATGGGCCGCCAGCGCGGCGGCCATCGCGGTGGAGGTATCTCCTTGCACTACCACCCGGTCCGGCTTTTCGCTGTCAAGCACGCGCCCGATGCCTTCCAGGAGCCTTGCGGTCAGCGCGTCAAGCGACTGGCCGGGCTGCATCAGGTCGAGGTCGTGGTCGGGCGAAATCCCGGAAATCCTGAGAACCTGATCGAGCATGTCACGGTGCTGCCCGGTGACACAGACTTGTGAAGCGAACCGCCCATCCCGCTCCAGCGCGCGAACGAGCGGGAACAGCTTGATCGCCTCGGGGCGGGTGCCGAGCACTGTCAGTATCTTTCGAATGCCCCCCAAGCAGCCCCCCTAAAGCGATTTCGAACCGGATGGAATCATCTGGCGACCAGGAAATCGCGGCAAGACAAGATCATGGAGCGTCGGCTCTGATGCAATCAAGGTCGATACCGCTCCAGCAGCAGGAAATCGACCTGACGGATCCTACTGCTCGCCGGAGCCCTCGCCGCTTTCGTCGCTGCCTTCGCCCCCTTCGAGCAAGGTCGGCAGCACGGTCGCTTCGCCCGGCACGCGCGCATCGCGTTCGGCTTCGAGGCGCGCCTCGTATTCGCGTTCGATCTCCTCGACCCGCGCCTGCTCCGCTGCCGCCTCCGCGTCGATGGTCGAGAGCCGTTCGCTCCGCGCTTCCTCGATCAGTTGCGCGGCGCGCACCGCCTGGCTCCCGCGCCGCTGTTCATAGGCCTGGTCGATCAGCTGCTGGGTGCAGCCGGTCCAGCCGCCATAGCCGGTGGGAGAACAGGACAGGGTGCCGAAATCGCCAACCGTCTCGAAGCTCTTGATCCGTTCGGTCCAGGCTTCGTTGGCCGGGTCGGAGCTTTCGCGCAAATTGGGTGGAATGCGGTAACGCTCGCTTTCATCGAGCCGCGGACAGACCACGATCTCGCCGCCGACCGATTGCGGGCAGGCGTCGTCGCCATATACGATCACGATGTTCACATCGTCGAAATTGGCGTCGGCGTTCTCATCCTGGGCCAAGGCGGAAGTTGCGACCGCCATCACGGCGAGCGGCGCGAGCGCAATTCCAAGGGATCGGGGCAGGTTCATTCAGTCTCTCCGGCGGGCCAAGTGCCCAAATGGTCAGGCGACATCCCTATAGGACCTCTCTGGCGCTGAACATGATCTGAAGCAATTCCGCAAGCGCCTCAGACCCGTTCCGACAGCCGGATGGCCAGGCGGCAGCCCAGCCGGATAGCTCCAGAGAGCAAGGGATAGGCCGGCGCCCGTTCCGCCCCGGCGGCGAGGGCCGCATCGCGATGTTCGCGCTCGTCTGCGCGGAACTCCTCGATCACCCGGGCGAGCTCGGGGTCTTCCCCCGTCGTGTCGAGCCGGTCGAGCTGGCGCGTATAGTGGCGGTCGATCTCTTCCTCGACCGCAGCGGTACAGGCCATTGCCGCTTCCGGGCCGATCAGGGCGGTTGCCGCGCCCAGCGCAAAACCCGCGACCGACCAGATGGGCTGGAGGGCGGTCGGCCGTACGCCGCGCTCGGCGATCATCGCGTTGAAGCGCGCCAGATGGTCGCTTTCCTGCGCCGCCATCGCCCTGATTTCCGTTGAATTCGGGCCGCGATCGCCCATCACCGCGAGTTGCCCCGCATAGATCCGGGTTGCGCCATATTCGCCGGCCTGGTCGACGCGGATCATCCGGTCGGTGTCGATCCTCGCCATCACGAACCCCGTTTCTTCGACACCAGCACGAAGATGGCCAGGGCCGAAGCGGTCGAAATGAGAAAATTCCAGCCCGCCAGCGATATGCCGAACAGGCTCCATGGCGCGACGTCGCAGCGGATGATCGGCGCATCCATGATCGCGGCCAGCGGATCGTCGCCTCCCAGGTTGGTCGCCGCACAAGTGGTGATTCCTTCCCACCAGCCATATTCGACCCCGGCATGAAACGCGCCGATCGCGCCCGAGACAAGCACGGCAAGCCCGGAGAGCGCGACGAGTGGCCTGCGGATCGGAACGACCAGGCCCACAAGCGCTAGTGTGAGCGCGACAAAATGCGGATAACGCTGCCACCAGCACATCTCGCATGGCGGCAGGTCGAATTGGTATTGCGCCACATAAGCCCCGCCCAGCAGGCCCAGCGGGACCAGGAAGGCGAGGGCGTGGGCCTGGTCGAGCGCTCTCTCGCGGGTCACGCCTGCTCCCTATTGGCGACGGGCAAGGGCGGTGCCGTTGCCCCGGCGCAGGGTTTCGAGCGCATAATGGAGCTGGAAATCGTCGATCCCCTGCTGCTCCAGTTCCTCTGCCGTGGCCGAGAAGCGCGGATCGGCGAGCTTGTCCTTTTCGAGCTCCTTGTCGTCGAGATCGATCTCGTTGACCAGGTGCCTGCGCAGGTCCGATTCCCGGATTGCCAGCCGCGACCGGCGGGCGGCGTCGGGATCCGACAGCTGGGGAACCGTGATATCCGGCTCGATCCCGCCTTCCTGAACGGCGCGGCCCGAAGGCGTGTAATAGAGCGCGGTGGTGAGCTTGAGCGCGCTGTCGCGCGTCAGGGGCATTACCGACTGCACGCTCCCCTTGCCGAAGCTGGTCTCGCCCATGATCAGCGCGCGGTGATGGTCCTGCAGGGCGCCGGCCACGATTTCCGAAGCCGAAGCCGAGCCGACATCGATCAGCACGATCAGCGGGACGCCGCGGGCAATATCGCCCGGCACTACGGTTTCGGCGTCGAAAGTGATGTTTTCGGCGCGCATCCGGCCGCGCTGCGAGACGATTGCGCCCTTGTCGAGGAAAAGGTCGGACAATTCGACCGCCTCGTCGAGCGATCCGCCGGGATTGCGGCGCAGGTCGAGCACCAGCCCGTTGAGCCTGCCGCCGGATTCCGCGGTCATTTCCTCAATGGCATCGCCCACATAGCGGCCGACATTGGCCGAGAACTCGTTGACCGAAATGACCCCGATCCGGCCGTCATGCAGCTCGTGGGTGACCGGCTCGAGGGTGATTACCCCGCGCCTGACCGCTACGTCGAGCGGTTCACTGCGACCCGGGCGGAAAATCGAGAGGTTGAGTACCGTCCCCGCCGGACCGCGCATTTGCGCCACTGCTTCGTCGAGCGTGAGACCGTAGATCAGCTCGCCGTCGAGATGGGTGATGAAATCGCCGGCCTTGACGCCCGCCTGCTCGGCCGGGCTGCCGCGCATTGGCGAAATGACCTTTACTGCGCCTTCATCCATGGTGACGGATATGCCGAGCCCTTCATAACGACCGTCGATCATCGTGTTGATCCGCTGCAGGGCCTCGCCATCGAGATAGGCCGAATGCGGATCGAGCGCGCCGAGCATGCCGTCGATCGCGCCCTTGATCAGGACTTCGTCGTCGACCGGTTCGACATAGCTCGCCTTGATCCGCTGGTAGATCGCGAACAGCTTGCCGAATTCGGGGGCTGCGCGACCTTCGACCTGGGCGAGGCCGGCGGTGGTCGCCGGGAGCAGCGCGATCGCCGTGACGAGGGCAGCGGAGCGAAGCAAAGGTGCGAATTTCATCGGATTGTCCTGTTTCTTTCGGCGGGCCTTTTATCGCGCGATCGAGCTTAACGCCAGATGATGCAACAAACTGTCCCTTCCCGGCACCCCCGAAGGCGCGGTTGCAAACGGGCAATCCTAGCCGAGAAAATCGAGCGGATTGACCGCCTCGCCGCTCCGACGAAGCTCCAAGGTGATCGACGGATTGCGCTGCGGCGCGATCCCGATCGGCGCCCCGCCCAGCAGCTCGGCCCCGACCGCGACATCGATCCGCGCCAGGCCCGTGACCAGGCTGGTCCAGCCGCCGTCATGCTCGATGATGACAATCCTGCCGTAGCCGCGATAGGGGCCTGCAAACACCACCCGGCCCGGTCCCGGGGCCACCACCTGCGCCCCGTTCCTGGGGGCCATCGTCACGCCCTTGCTGGGCACGCCCGCTTCACCCGCCGACCCGAAGCCCGCCAGGGTCCGTCCCGCAACCGGCAATTGATAGCCCGGCGGCGCGGGCACCTCGCCGGAAGTCACCCGCTCCTGCACGGCGACGACCTCCGATGCCGCCGGACGCGGAGGGCGGACGATCGGCCCAGGCAGCATCGCCAGCTGCTCCCGCAACGAACCTGCTTCGTCGAGCCGTTCCAGCAGCGCATCGAGATCGCGCGCCTCTTCGGCCAGGGCGACGGCGCGCTCGGCCTCCTGGTTGGCGGCGCCGGTCGCCTCTCGCGAAACAAGCCGCTGGCGCGCTTCGAGCTCGGCGAGTTCCGTGCGACGCCTTTCGAGCTCGCTTTCACTGCCGCGGAGCGCCGCCACGGTCTGGATCGCCGCGCCCTGGAGATCGGCGGCCCGCTTGAGTTCGCCGCGCAGGGCGGCGGTGCGCTGTTGCACTTCGGGCAGGGTCGAAGCGAGCAGCGCGCGCATATAGACCATTTCCCTGACCGAACCCGGGCGCATCACCGAGAGCGCCAGCGGACGCCGCGAAAAGCGCTGGAGTGCGGCGGTGAGGCGTACCACCGGCTGCTGGCGGACGGCCAGCCGCGCCGCCAGCGCCCGCTGCTGGCGATCGATGATCGCGAGCCGGGCCTCGGCCAGCGCGATGGCCGCTTCGGACTGCTGGATCCTCGCCGCCAGGGCCGCCGATTGGCGGGCGGTCCTTTCGGCCGCTTCGCTGGCGCGTTCCGCCGCTGCCTCCAGCTCCTCGGCGCGCTTTCTCGCATTGTCGCGGTCTTGCAGCGCCTGTTCGACCGAGCTGCGCGTGAGCCCGGCGGCAGGGACTTGGCGCGTCTGCTGGGCGAGAACACCGGCCGCGAACAGTCCGCCGAGGGCCGCCAGGATACCGATCGTAAGCAAGGCGCGTTTCACGCCGCTATCCTGCCCGATGATAGGGATGGCCGGCAAGGATCGAAGTCGCGCGGAACAGCTGCTCCATCAGCATCGCCCGCACCAGGAGGTGCGGCCAGGTGCACGCGCCGAAGGCCAGCAGCAGGTCGGCCGCCTTCCGTTCGCTCTCGGAATGGCCGTCGGCCGCGCCGATCGCGAAGCGCGTCTCGCGAATGCCGTCGTCGCGCCAGCGCCCGAGCAATTCGGCCAGCTCTTCCGATGAGAGCTGCTTGCCCCGCTCGTCGAGCAGCACCGTGCGAGATGGTGTCAGAGGATCGGGAATATTGCCGCCGGTCTCCGGCAATTCAGCGATCTGCAGCGGCCAGGCGATCCGCTTGGCATAGCGCGCAACCAGCTCGGCTTCGGGCGAGCGCCCGATCTTTCCGCGGGCAATGACATGCAGGCGCATCCGGTTCTCCTGCGCCCGCCCTTAAGGGTTAGGCGGTTCCGGCGGCAACCGGAGCCTCGCCGAACGCCCACATCCGTTCGAGATTGTAGAAGCTGCGCACTTCAGGACGGAACAGGTGGACCACCACGTCGCCGGCATCGATCAACACCCAGTCTGCCGCGGGCAGGCCTTCGATGCGCGGGGATTCGAACCCGGCATGCTTGATCCGTTCGGCCAGTTTCTGGGCAATCGCCGCCACCTGCCGCGTCGAGCGGCCCGAAGCGATCACCATGTGATCGGCAACCGAGGATTTTCCCGCCAGCGGGATCGAGACCACTTCCTGCGCCTGGTCGTCGTCGAGCGACTGGAGGACAAGCGCATGCAGCTCTTCGGCATCCTTTCCGGCAACCGATTCAGGCAAGGCATGACCCTTCGGGAACTTGGTGGGCGCGGGCAAAATATGCGGCTGGTTCATGACAGCGCGGACAACTCCAATTTGGGGGAAAGGAATGCGGAAGAGGCCCGCGCCTCACGCGCGCTCCCCTTCGCTTCGGTCATGAATGAGACGATGCGTCACCTGGTCCCGCGGCGTGTCGCCTGAGTAGCGGCGAGCCCAGTGCGGATCTGCGCGGCGTATCTCGGTCGCCGAGCGCGGATCAGGATCGAAACGCAATTCAATCAGCGCCGGTGCGCTCCATTCACCCCGGTTTCGAAATCCGGCAGCAGGAACCCGGAAGCGCCTGAGCCAGGCCCCCGCGGGGCTCGCGAAGGCGCGGTCATCATAACCGGGTCGATTCATCACCGCAATCGGCATTTGCCGGCAAATCGCCCGCCAGTCCTTCCAGCGGTGGAACTGGGCGAGATTGTCGGTTCCCATCAGCCAGACAAACCTTGTGCGGGGGAAACGGCGCTTCAGCGCCTTCAGCGTGTCGATTGTGAAGCGCGTTCCCAATTGCTGCTCGATCGCGCTGACCTGGATCGGGGCATTGCGCGCCATTGCCTGAGCCGAACGAACCCTGGCGGTAAGCGGGGCCATGCCCTTATCCGGCTTGAGCGGATTGCCGGGAGAAACCAGCCACCAGACCTCGTCGAGCCCCAGGGCCTTGCGGGCGGACAGCGATATTCGCCGGTGCGCGCCATGCGCCGGGTTGAAACTGCCTCCCAGCAGGCCGACCGCGCGGGTTCGCGACGTCACTTCGCTGTTCGGCGCGGGCTGACCCTGAATCCGTGCCGCGGAAGCTGCGATGCGATCGCCCAGGCCGGATATTCGGGGTCGAGCGCGCTCAGCTCGTCGAGCTGGATCAATTCCTGCGCGGTCAGTTCGACGTCGCTCGCGGCAATATTTTCGGCCAGTTGGTCGCTCCGCTTGGCGCCTATGATCACGCTCGACACGACCTCCTGGTGGAGCAGCCAGGCGAGCGCGATGCACGCGACCGAACAGCCATGGGCATTCGCCATCGGCTGCATTGCTTCGACCAGGGCGAACGCCTTGTCCTTGTCGACCTTGGGGAAGTCGAGTTTTGCACGGCGGCCTTCTCCTGCGGTCTTGCCGTCCTTGTCCCTGGTGTATTTGCCCGACAGCAATCCGCCGGCAAGCGGGCTCCACACCATCAGGCCGAGGCCCTCGTTCATCAGCATCGGCACGAGCTCGCGCTCGAGATCGCGCGAGGCGACGGTGTAATAGGCCTGCAGCGAGACGAATTTGTCCCACCCGCGCCGCTCGGCAATCCCGAGCGCCTTGGCGATCTGCCATGCCGCCCAGTTGGACACGCCGATATAGCGCGCGCGGCCCGAACGAACGATATCCTCCATTGCCCTGAGCGCTTCCTCGATCGGGGCAAGATGGTCCCAGCCATGGAGCTGGTAGAGATCGACATGGTCGAGCCCGAGCCGCGCCAGGCTCGCGTCGATCTGGGCCAGCAGGTGGTAGCGGCCCGATCCGGCATCGTTGGGCCTGTCGCCCATCGGCCCCATGCCCTTGGTCGCGATCACCACCTGGTCGCGCGGGGTGCCGAGCGATTTCAGCGCGGCACCGAGGAATTCCTCACTCTGGCCCGAGCTGTAGACATTGGCCGTGTCGATGAAATTGACCCCCGCTTCGAGCGCCTGTTTGACCAATGCGGTGGAACCATCCTGGTCGAGTTCGTGCTGGAAGAAGGCGCTCGGCCGGTTGCCGAAAGTCATCGCGCCGAGGCACAGCTCCGACACGACGAGGCCCGAATTACCCAGCCGGTTATAGCGCATGGCCGAAGCTCCCCCGGCCGCGGATCAAGGGCGAACCTGCCCGGTTCCGCGCGCCTTCCATTTGTAGGTCGTCAACCCCTCGAGCGCTACCGGGCCGCGCGCGTGGAGCCTCCCGGTGGCGATCCCGATCTCCGCCCCCAGCCCGAATTCGCCGCCATCGGCGAACTGGGTCGAGGCATTGACCATCACGATCGCGCTGTCGACCTCGTCGAGGAAACGCTCTGCCGCCGCTTCGTCCGCGGCCACGATGGCGTCGGTGTGATGCGACGAATGGCGCTCGATATGGTCGATCGCGGCATCCAGCCCGTCGACCACCGCAACCGAAAGGATGGTGTCGAGATATTCGGTGTCCCAATCGTTGGCACTGGCCGGGACGATCCGCGAATCGAGCGCCTGCGCCGCTGCGTCGCCGCGCAATTCGCACCCGGCATCGAGCAGTGCGCCGACAACCGAAGGTGCGTCGACAAAGTCGGAATCGATCAGCAGCGTCTCCATCGCGCCGCAAATGCCGGTGCGCCGCATCTTCGCGTTGAGCGCAATCTCGCGCGCCATCCCGGGATCGGCGGAGGAGTGGATGTAAGTGTGGCAAATGCCGTCGAGATGCGCGAGCACGGGCACGCGCGCTTCGTTCTGGACGCGTTCGACGAGGCCTTTGCCGCCGCGCGGGATGATCATGTCGATCAGGCCGGCTGCGCGCAGCATCGCGCCGACCGCTGCACGGTCCTGGGTCGGCATCAGTTGCACGGCCTCGCGGGGGATGCCTCCCGCCTCGAGGCCTTCCACCAGCGCCGCATGGATCGCGCGGTTCGAATTGACCGCCTCGCTCCCGCCACGCAGCAGCACGGCGTTGCCCGCCCTGACGCACAGGACCGCGGCATCGGCGGTGACATTGGGGCGGCTTTCATAGACGATGCCGATCAAGCCGATCGGGATGCGGACACGCGAAAGTTCGATCCCGTTGGCCGGCGTCCTGGTGTCGATGACTTCACCGACGGGGTCGGGAAGTGTGGCAACATTTTCAATTGCCTGGGCGATTCCTTCCAGCCGCCCATGATCGAGCCGCAGGCGATCGAGCATGGCCCCGCTCAAGCCGCGCGCTTCGCCCGCCGCGACATCCCGCGCATTGGCGGAAAGGATTTGCTGTTCGGCCTCGCGCAGGCTCCTGGCGGCCAGCCTGAGTGCGGCAGCCTTCTCGGCGTCGGTCTTGCGCGCAAGCACGCGCTGTGCCGCGCGACCGGCCATTGCCAGCCGGGCGACAAGTTCCGCGCAATCGCTATGCTGTTCGACCATCGTTGCCATCGCGCGCGCCCTATCACCGGTGATCGCGGTTGTCATCGAATCGATTCGACCCCGTCCGGATCGAGGGCGACTTTGCTATGGTTAACAGTGGCTTTCCGATTGAATCGCGATCAATTCCGGCGGTTTCAACGGTTCATCCCGTGACTCTAACGGTTCGCCTCCTTCGTGAGTCGGGCTCAATGGACCTTGGGTGCCTCCCCTGTAAGCAGGACGCTAGGGAGCACATAAGGGTTCGTGGGGTCAAAGAATTGCAGAAAACGGGTGTCGCCGGATTCCGAGACAGGCTGAAGGGCTGGTTTCCCGATCGCGAGTTTTTCATGCGCTCGCAGGGCCAGGTCCGCTTCATAAAGGTTTCTTCGCGCGTACAGATCGCCAGCGCAACCGCGGCCGTTGGCGTGCTGCTGTTTTATGCGGTTAGCATGGGCGTAATGGCGATCAGCCAGTATACTTCCGAGCGCGACCGGTTGGCGCTGCTCGAACGCGAAGCCATGGTTGCCTCCTCCGAAAGCCGCCTCAACCGCTATCGCGACGATCTTGACGGCACGGTCGAGGAAATCGACAGCCGGATGGATTTCATCGAAGGTGTGACCGAAACGCTCGACTTGCCCGCCGGCAAGTCCGCGTCCGACACGGTCTCGGATTCCTCTGGCGAGGCCGCAGAGACCGTGGCCAAGGTCGGCGCGGCGTTTCCCGAGGCCCGGGGACTGGCCGAGATCGAAGCGCGCCAGCTGGCCTATGTCGAAAGCCTGACCCGTTACGCCGATGTGCGCGCCGCGCGGGCCGCCTCGGCGATCCGCCAGCTTGGCCTCAATCCCGACCAGATGCTGCGCGGTTCGCGCATGGCGATGGGCGGTCCGCTCGAAGTGCTCTCGACCAATCGCGACGGATCGCTCGACCCGCGCTTCGAACGTCTCGCCTTGAGCCTGGCGCGGATGGATGCGCTCGAAGAGAGCCTTGAGGGCATCCCGCAATTCCTGCCCGCCGCGCGCTGGTCGATTTCGTCCGGCTTCGGCTATCGCCGCGATCCGTTCACCGGGCGTGCGGCGATGCATTCGGGCCTCGATTTCAAGGCCGGCTACGGCGCGCCGATTTATGCCGCCGCCAAAGGCACGGTCAGTTTTGTCGGTCGCAAGGCCGGTTATGGCAAGGTCGTCGAAATCAGCCACGGCAACGGGTTGATGACGCGCTACGGCCACATGTCCGCCTTCCGCGCCAAAGTGGGGCAAGAGGTCGCCGCCGGCGACATCATTGGCGCGATCGGAAGCACTGGTCGTTCGACCGGTCCGCACCTTCATTTCGAGGTGCGAGTCAATGACCGCGCGTTGAACCCGCGCCCGTTCCTGGAGAAAGCCCCCCATGTTCTCGAAAAAGCCCGTGGAAGCACCGCGGCCAACAGCCGCTAGGACACCAACCAATATGGCCAGCAATTCGACCTTTTCGGTGATCGGTGCCGATGTCACGATCAAGGGCGACGTTTCCGCCACCGCGGATCTCCATGTCGATGGCCGGGTCGAAGGCGACATCTCCTGCGCCAGCCTGGTCCAGGGCGAAGGCAGCGAGGTCCATGGCCAGATCGAGGCCGAAAGCGCCCGGCTGGCGGGCAAGGTCGTCGGATCGATCCATGCCCGCGAACTGATCGTGCTCAAATCCGCGCGGGTCGAGGGCGATGTCCATTATGACGCGCTGACGATCGAGCAGGGCGCGGAAGTCGAAGGGCGTTTCTCGCACCATATCCCGGCCAAGAAGGCGGCTGCGCCAGCAACTGCAGCGCCCACTGCTCCGCAGATCAAGCAGGCGCCATCGGCCGATGATGACGATGGCGAGCCTCGGTTGACTCTCGCAGGCTGACGCAAGCTTTAGCTCTAACCGAGATTTCCGGGCGTTACTCTTCGCCCAGCACTTCCCTGCGCAGCGCCTTGCGGTCGAGCTTGCCGATCATCGTCTTGGGCAGGCTGTCGCGAATGGTCACGGAAGCGAGCCGTTCGTGCTTGCCGAGGTGGGCTTCGGCCCATTGGCTCAATTGCTCGCCGGATGCCCTGGCCTCGCCTTCCTCAAGCGTGACGAAGGCGGCAGGCCGCTCACCCAGGTAATCGTCGGGCATAGCAATCACCAGTACGTCCTTGACCGAGGGATGCTGCCGCAGGACTTCCTCGACCTGACTGGGGAAGACCTTGAACCCGCCGACATTTATCATGTCCTTGATGCGGTCGACGATCCGTATGTAGCCTTCGGCATCGAGCGTGGCGACATCGCCGGTCCGCAGCCAGCGTTCACCTTCGCGGACGGCGAAGGCGTTGGCCGCCGAATCCGGCCGGTTCCAGTATCCCTGCATGATCTGCGGCCCGTTGATCGCCAGTTCGCCCGGTTCGCCCGGAGGCGCATCCTTCTCCGGGTCTTCCTTGTCGAGCAGGCGCACCCGTGTCTCGGGCAGCGGCTGGCCGATCGTGCCGTGGCGGTTTTCGCCAATGTAGGGATTGGTGGAAACCACACCCGAAGTCTCGGTCAGGCCGTAGCCTTCGCAAATGCGCGACTGGCTTACGGCCTCGAACCTTTCCTGCGTTACTGAAGGCATCGGCGCCCCGCCGGTAATGCAGACTTCGAGCGATGAAAAATCCGTCTCAGCAATCCGCGGCTCGTCGAGCAGCGCCTGGTACATCGTCGGCACGCCGGGAAAGGCGGTCGCCTTCACCCGCTCGAGCGTGGCCAGGGCCTGTTTCGCATCGAAGCGCGGCAGCATGGCGAGGCAGCCGCCCTTCACCACCGTGCGATTGAGGGTGCAGGTATTGGCGAAGACGTGAAACAGCGGGAGTACCGCCATGATCATGTCCTGTCCTTCGCGAAACGGATCGACCGCGTCGACCTGGCGGGCATTGGCGGTGAGGTTCTGGTGACTGAGCATCGCGCCCTTGGGAGTGCCGGTGGTCCCGCCGGTATATTGCAGCAGGGCGAGGTCGCGCTCGGGATCGAGCTCGACCGGCGCGGGCAGGGTGTCGGCGAGTACGCTGCGCCAGGGCAGGACGTCGCTCCGCCGCGGCAGGCGTGCGAGCTGGCTCCGGCCGAAAATCCGCAAGGCGAGAGACTTGCCCCATGGCAGCATTTCGGAAAGCCGGCCGACCACCAGCGTATCGATCGGGGAATCGTCGAGCACCGTGCAGGCGGTCGGCAGCAGCGCCGGGACGTCGAGCGTGATAAGGATCCGGGCACCCGAATCCTCGACCTGGTGCTTCAATTCCTCGGCCGAATAGAGCGGCGAGAAATTGACCACCAGCGCTCCCGCGATCATCGCGCCGTAATAGGCTGAGACGTAGATCGGCACATTGGGCAGGAACAGCCCGACGCGATCGCCCTTCCTTACACCGAGCTCCTGCAATCCGGCGGCGAAGGCGCACGCCTCTTCGTCGATCTCGCGATAGGAGAAATAGCGGCCCATGAACTCGACCAGCGGCGCGTCGGGGAATTGCGCGACGCTGCGGGCGAACATTTCGGGCATGCTCAGTGGCGGGAGATCGAGCTCCCAGCTGCAGGGGTGATTGTAATCCTCCGGGGCCGGGTGGTCGGGCCGGGGAGGCCGCGCCACCGGGGTATCGCGCTTACTGACATCCATGTAAGCAAGTTTGCCCGATGGTCCGGTGCAAGGCAAGCGCGAACATGAACGGGTTGGCCCACGAGCGGCCAATTACTGCTTTTCGCTGGCCTCTTCGGCACGCTTCGCTTCGAGCCAGGCTTCCGCCTCGGCCTCCTGCGCCGCTTCGGCCGCGGCCTTGGCCGCCGACTCGCGCTCGGCGCGCAGTTCCTCGATCAGCGCCTCCCGGTCATCGCTCGACCCCAATCCGCTTGGCGCTGCCGCTGCGAGGCCTGCCTTCTTGGCGGCCTTGGCGACCACCGCGTCGAGTTCGCGTTGCGAGCACAGGCCCAGCGTCACCGGGTCCTTCGCCTGGATATTCTGGATGTTCCAGTGCGTGCGGTCGCGAATGGCGGTGATCGTGTTGCGGGTCGTGCCGATCAGGCGGGAAATCTGCGCATCGGATATTTCCGGATGGTTGCGCAGCAGCCAGGCAATCCCGTCGGGCTTGTCCTGGCGCTTCGAAACCGGCGTATAGCGCGGGCCCTTGGTGCGGCTGACCTGGACCGGCGCCTTCTGCATCTGCAGCGAATAGGATGGGTCCGCCTGGCCGCGCTCGATCTCCGCATGGGTCAGTTCGCCCGAATGAATCGGGTCACGCCCGGTGTATTTGCTGCTCGCCAGATCGTCGGCCATCGCCTGGACTTCGAGGATGTGCAGGCCGCAGAATTCGGCGATCTGGTCGAAGCCGAGCGAGGTGTTGTCGACCAGCCAGGAAGCGGTCGCATGCGGCATCAGCGGTTTGGTGTCGGACATTGTTCTCTCCGCCCGTTTCCGGGTCCAAAATAGAAGGGCCGCCCCTTTCGGAGCGGCCGTGTGCCCCTGCTATGTAGGCGATTGCCGCGATTTGGGCAAGCGCCCAGGGCGAAACCGGTGCCCCTGGAGCTCAGGCCGCTGCGGGAAGGACCCCGGCCAGGGACTCGTCCGGGCAAGCCAGTGCGTCGAGGAATTGCCTCGCGCTCGCTTCCCAGGTGAAGCGGCTGCCGTGGGTGATGCAATCCGCACGATCGAGGCGCAGCGCCCCGGCGATCGCGAGGTCGAGGTCCTCGTCCATTGCGCCGCTGGCTTCGGTGAGGATATCGACCGGGCCGGCAACCGGGTAGGCCGCCACTGGCGTGCCGCAGGCCAGGGCTTCGATCATGACCAGCCCGAACGTGTCCGTCCTGCTCGGAAACACGAAGACATCGGCTCCGGCGTAGCAGGCGGCAAGCTCCGGACCGGACTGGCGGCCAAGGAAATGCGCCTCGGGAAACTCGTTTTTCAGCCGGCCGAGCGCCGGGCCATCACCCACCACCACTTTCGCCCCGGGATGGTTCGAGCGCAGGAACGCGGCGATATTCTTCTCGACCGAAACCCGGCCGACATAGAGCTGGATCGGGCGCGGCAGCCTCCAATAGATATCAGGTGGTTCGATCCCGGGCCCGAAATCGGCCAGGTCGACCCCCCTGCTCCATTCCCTCAGCCGGCACAGGCCGTGCTTGCGCAGCTCCCGTCGCACGCTTTCGGTCGCGACCATGATTCCCGCCGAAGGTCCGTGAAACCATCTTATGTAGGACCAGAACAGCGACGCCGGGAGATGGGTCCGGCGCGCGACATATTCCGGGAATTGCGTGTGATAGGCGGTCGTGAAAGGCCGTTTGCGCGCGACGCAATGGCGGCGCGCGGCCAGGCCCAGCGGGCCTTCGGTCGCGATATGAACCGCGTCGGGGGCAAAATTTTCGATCTTCCTGCCAACCGAGCTGCCTCCCGCCAGCGCCAGCCTGATCTCCGGATAGGACGGGCAGGGCAGCGAGCGATACTGGTCGGGCGAGATCACAAGGACGTCATGGCCCCAGCGCGCCAACAGCGAAGTAGTCGCCTGCAGGGTGCGGACCACGCCGTTCATTTGCGGCGTCCAGGCATCGGTGACCAGGGCTATTCGCATGACAATCCGGCTCAGGCCGCTTCCGCCACCCGGGCAGATCGCTCGAAGGATTCGTCGCTGGAAGCTTCCTGTTCAAGCCGCAGGCGCCGCGCCATTACTTCGGGCCAGTGCAGGATTTCCATCCGCCCGTCCTGGTGTTCGACCAGCGCGTTGCACCCTTCCACCCAATCGCCATCGTTCCAATATTCGATGCCGTCGAACAGCCGGAATTCGGCGGTATGGATATGGCCGCAAACCACCCCGTCGACCCCACGCCGTGCGGCCGCGCGGGCGACGATTTCCTCGAAGCGCGAAATGAACTCGACCGCGTTCTTGACCTTGTGCTTGGCCATTTTCGAGAGCGACCAATAGGGGAGGCCGAGGCGCTGCCGGACCGCGTTGACCCACTGGTTGAGCGCCATCAGGCTGGTATAGGCAGCGTCCCCCGCGAAGGCGAGCCAGCGATGGGCCAGCATGATCGCGTCGAATTCGTCGCCATGCAGGATCATCAGCCGACGGCCGTCGGCGGTGTCGTGGAACGCGGCGCGGCGGATTTCCACGCCGCCGAAATTCAGGCCGGTAAACTGGCGGAACATCTCGTCGTGATTGCCGGGGATGTAGACGATCCGCGTGCCGCGTTTGGCACGCTTGAGGATGCGCCAGACGATATCGTTGTGCGAAGCGGGCCAGTAGAACTTCTTTTTCAGCCGCCAGCCGTCGATGATATCGCCGACGAGGTACATGGTTTCGGAATCGACGCTGTCGAGGAAATCGATCAGCAGCTCCGCGTTGCAGCCCTTGGTTCCAAGATGAACGTCGGAAATCCAGATTGTGCGGTATTTCGTCCTGCCCGATTGCGGCGGCTCGGGAATCCCGGGACTGATCCTGTCGAAATGCTGGAAATCGGCAGCGTGGCCAAGATCCAGTACGGCCGCCAGGCCCTGATCACCGAACATCGGAAATTCCCAAATGGCGCCCAAATCAAGGACCGCTTGGGTTTGTGCCTATGAATACCGATTGTTACAGACGATCCACAGTTTGGGGACAGTTCGGCGACTGTGTGACGGTTCCGGGTCAGCCCATCGGGACGAAACCTGGCTGGTGCTCAACCCGATCGAGCCAGTCGCAGACATGGGCATATTCGGCGAGGCTGAAGCCGCCCGCTTCCGCCACATGGGTATAGGCAAACAGGCAGATATCGGCGAGCGAGATACCCTTGCCGACGAACCATTCGCGGTCTGCCAGATGCCGGTCCATCAATTCGAGCGCCGCAATGCCGGCGATCCGTTTCGACTGCACCAGCCCGCGCTGCTCTAAGGAGAGATTGGCCTCGCCGATGTAGAACAGCCAGAAGCGCAAGGTCGCGATGTTGGGTTCGTGGTTGTATTGCTCGAAGAACATCCAGCGCAGCATGTCCGCCCGATCGAACCTGTCTTCGGGTACCAGCCGCGTCCCCTCGCCGAGATAGAAACATGCCGCATTGCTTTCGGGCAGGAAGCGGTCGCCCGCCTGGAGTACCGGAATCCGACCGTTCGAATTGACCTTGGCGAGAAAGTCGGGGGTACGAGTCTCGCCCTTGAGGATGTCGTATTGCTTGCGCTCTAGCGTGAGCCCGAGCAGCGCGGCGGCCAGCCTGATCTTGTAGCAATTGCCGCTGCGAGGATCCTCGTGCAGGACAAGCCGGTCGTATTCGTTACTGCCCATCTTCGCTCACCACATAGGGCTGCCCGCCAATCCAGGGCGACACCATATTGTAAGGCACGGTGACGAACACCGCCTCCACCCCTGCTATCTTGCCGCCGACGATCTTGAAATATTCCAATAGCACGAAGCTGTGCGGAAAATGGAAGATCGATTTGTGCCGGCTGCCATCGGTCCAGGTGACATCGATTACCCGGCCCGAATGGTCGATGAAGCCCGCCGCCAGCACCAGCCCCTTTTGTTCGTCGACCAGCGGGAAACGCCGGTCACGCAAGCGGTCGTCATAGATGTACTGGCCGAGGCGGAACTGGTCGGCCGTGCCCATCCGCGCGATCGGATAATTTTCGATCTCGGTGTTGGTGGTCTGCAGGCCGTTTTCGATCCGGTCGCAATCCTCGGTGAACTCCGCAAACAGCGTTCCGTCGTTCCTCTCGATCGTGTCGAAATAGCCATTGGCGATGCGGATCATGTCTTCGCGCGAGGAGCGCTCGCCGGGCGGGACATCGGCCAGCATCAGCGCGCGCGGAGGGCCATAGCCTTCGATCTGCGGGAAGGGGCCGAACTCGAACGCGCGGCAGACGATCGTCTCGGCTTCGGAGATCTTCCCATCCGGCGTCACTGCCAGGCGCAGCGCCATGATCGCGGGATGGCCCGATTCCTCGACGATCCCGAACCAGGAGGCCTGGCCGGCCGAAATGTCGGCTGCCTTGAGGTCGTAGCTGTCGCGCCGCGCGCCGATCGTGTTCCACAACCCGTCGCCGATGGCGAGGCGGACATTGTTCTCGGTAAACACCGCGCCCTCCGCCCAGTCGAGACGACCGGGGTCTTTCGCGACCAGCGCCTCGAGATAGGCCTCGGCCAGCGCATAGAGCTGTTGGCGATCGAACTGCTCCTTCATCAATCATCATCTCCCACTTCGAGCACGATCTTGCCGATATGCTCGCCCGCTTCCATCCGGCGATGGGCCTCGGCCGCATCCACCAGAGGATAGCATTTATCCATCACCGGGCGGAGCTTGCCTTCTGCCACCAGCGGCCAGGCATTCTGCGCGATTTCCTGCGCCAATAGCGCCTTGAAGACATCGCTGCGCGGGCGCAGCGTCGAACCGGTGATCGTTTGCCGCCTGATCATCAGCTGGACCATGTTGATCTCCGACTGGACCCCACCGAGCGTGGCGATGACCACCAGCCGGCCGTCTTCCGCCAGGCATTTGAGATTGCGCTGCGTGTAGCTACCCGCAACCATGTCGAGCACGACGTTCACTCCCTTGCCCCCGGTGATCCGCGCAACTTCCTCGACGAAATCGTGAGTCCGGTAGTTGATCGCATGGTGCGCGCCGATCCTGCGCGCGGCCTCGCATTTGTCGTCGCTTCCGCAGGTCGCGATCACCGTGAGGTCGAACAGCCTGGCGAGCATGATCGCCATCGTCCCGATACCGCTCGTGCCGCCATGGACCAGCAGGGTCTCGCCATCGCGCGCATAGCCGCGCTCGAACACATTGTGCCACACGGTGAACAGCGTTTCCGGCATCGCCGCTGCCTGTTCCAGCGGCAGGCCCTCGGGGACCGGCAGGCAATGGTCCCACCGGGTCAGGCAGTATTCGGCATAGCCGCCGCCCGGGGCCAGCGCACAGACCTGCTGTCCGAGCAGCTCGTCCGGCACGTCCTCGCCCAGCGCGACCACTTCACCGGCGACTTCCAGCCCCAGCAGCGGCGAGGCGCCCGGCGGCGGCGGATACAATCCCATGCGCTGAAGCACATCGGGGCGGTTTACCCCGGCAAATGCGACCTTGATCAGCACCTGGCCCTGGCCCGGCACAGGAACCGGCAGTCTCGCTGGCTGCAACACGTCGGCCCCGCCTGCCCCGTCGCAGATTATCGCCGTCATCGATTGAGGCAAGTCGCCCACAAGCAGCATCCCTCGCTTGTTGCCCGCCGGTGACACTCCACAAGCGAACTATGCATCCCATTGACAGAAAGCGCGCGCAATTGCGATGCTGTGAGGCAATGGACGAAGACGGTCTCCCCAGACGGCGCGGAGATGCAGCTGGCCAGCTCTCGAAAGAGAGCCTCGACAGCTATTCCCATGACGAATTGGACGAGCGGATCGCACTGTGCGAAGCCGAGATCGCACGGGTCAGGGCGCATCGCGACAAGGCGGCCGCGCATCGCATGGCAGCCGACGCCTTCTTCAAGCCCAGGACGGACAGTTGATGCGAGGCCCCTCTCGCATTCCGGCAAGCAGCCTCCATATTGGGTTGATCGCCCCCGATACAGAAATCATTAACCATACAAGTTCATGCTCCCTGTTCAGCAGGGAGTCGTTTCCTTCAGCGAAAGATAGTTAGATGCCGAGTTTCGCCCAGAGCCTTGAAAAGACGCTGCACAATGCGCTCCAGAATGCGAGCGACCGGGCGCATGAATATGCGACGCTCGAGCATCTCCTGCTGGCCCTGATCGAAGACCCCGACGCCGCCGAAGTGATGACGGCTTGCGGAGTCGAACTGGGCGAGCTCGCCGAGGTTGTCCGGCAGTATCTCGACCAGGAATACCAGTCGCTCAAGACCGAGGAAGAAAGCGACCCGCAGCCCACCGCGGGGTTCCAGCGGGTGATCCAGCGCGCGATCCTGCATGTCCAGTCGTCGGGCAAGGACACGGTGACCGGCGCGAATGTGCTGGTGGCGCTGTTTTCCGAACGCGACAGCTATGCGGTCTATTTCCTCCAGCAGCAGGATATGAGCCGGCTCGATGCGGTGAGCTTCATCAGCCACGGAATCGGCAAGGGCGGCAAACAGCTCGAAAGCCGCGCCCCCCAAGGCGCGGAAGAGCCTGCCCAGATCGCCGAGGACAAGGCCGACAAGGGCAAGAAGGATTCGGCGCTCGACCAGTTCACCGTCAACCTCAACCAGAAGGCGCTCGACGGGCGGATCGACCCGCTGATCGGGCGCGGCCCCGAAGTCGACCGGACGATCCAGATTCTCTGCCGCCGTTCGAAGAACAACCCGCTCTATGTCGGCGATCCCGGCGTCGGGAAAACCGCGATCGCCGAAGGCCTCGCGCGCAAGATCGTCGAAGGCGATGTCCCCGAAGTGCTCAACCAAGCGGTGATCTATTCGCTCGACATGGGCAGCCTGCTGGCCGGCACGCGCTATCGCGGCGATTTCGAGGAACGCTTGAAGCAGGTCGTCTCGGAACTCGAGAAGATGCCGCACGCGATCCTGTTCATCGACGAGATCCATACGGTAATCGGCGCGGGCGCGACCTCGGGCGGAGCGATGGACGCCTCCAACTTGTTGAAGCCGGCGCTCTCCAACGGGGCGATCCGCTGCATCGGTTCGACCACCTACAAGGAATTCCGCAACCATTTCGAGAAGGATCGCGCGCTCTTGCGCCGGTTCCAGAAGATCGACGTCAACGAACCGACGGTCGAGGATACGATCAAGATCCTCAGGGGCCTGCGATCCGCGTTCGAGGAGCACCACAAGGTCAAATACACGCCCGATGCAATCAAGACCGCGGTCGAGTTGTCGAGCCGCTATATCAATGACCGCAAGCTGCCCGACAAGGCGATCGACGTGATCGACGAAGTCGGCGCGATGCAGATGCTGGTCCCTCCAAGCCGCCGCAAGAAGAAGATCACCGCCAGGGAAATCGAGGCGGTGATCGCGACGATGGCGCGGATACCGCCGAAATCGGTCAGCAAGGACGACAAGAAGGCGCTGGGTGACCTCGAGAAGGACCTGAAGCGAGTCGTGTTCGGGCAGGACAAGGCGATCGAAGTGCTCGCGACCGCGATGAAACTTTCTCGCGCGGGCCTGCGCGAACCGGACAAGCCGATCGGCTCGTTCCTGTTCAGCGGGCCCACCGGCGTCGGCAAGACCGAAGTCGCGCGCCAGCTGGCCAGCATCCTGGGGATCGAGCTGCAGCGTTTCGACATGTCGGAATATATGGAGCGGCACAGCGTTTCACGGCTGATCGGTGCGCCTCCGGGCTATGTCGGCTACGACCAGGGCGGGCTGTTGACCGATGCGGTCGACCAGCAGCCGCATTGCGTGCTCCTGCTCGACGAAATCGAGAAGGCCCATCCCGACCTGTTCAATATCCTGTTGCAGGTGATGGATAATGGCCGCTTGACCGATCACCACGGCAAGACGGTCGATTTCCGCAATGTCGTGCTGATCATGACGACCAATGCCGGCGCGCAGGACATGGCGAGCCAGGGTATCGGCTTCGGCGATGTTTCCAAGGAGGATGCGGGCGAGGAAGCGGTCAAGAAAATGTTTTCGCCCGAATTCCGCAACCGCCTCGATGCGATCGTGCCCTTCGCCTATCTCGGGAAGGAAACGGTCAGCCGGGTGGTCGACAAGTTCATCCTCCAGCTCGAACTCCAGCTGGCGGAGCAGAACGTCCACATCCAGTTCGACAGCGATGCCCGCCAATGGCTCGGCAAGCGCGGCTATGACAAGCTCTATGGCGCGCGGCCGATGGCGCGGCTGCTGCAGGACAAGGTCAAACAGCCACTCGCCGAGGAACTGCTGTTCGGCAAGCTCTCGAACGGCGGCGAGGTCCATGTCAGTGTCAAGGACGACAAGCTCGCTTTCGAACTGACCCCGGCGCCGCCCAAGGAGGTGAAGAAGCGCAAGCCCTCCGCCAGGAAGGCACCGGCGAAGAAGCCCGCCGCCAAGGCCGGCGAAGGCGCAAAGGGCGACAAGTCGGAAGAATAGGCTCGGGGTGTCGGACCGCTAGTCCGGCAACAGCTGCACCAGCTTTTCGCGCGAGCTTGCGCCGCGCAGCAAGGTCACGCGCGACGGCGAGACGCCAAGCGCAGCAGCTATCAGCCGGAGAACGGCCGCATTGGCTTCGCCGTCCTTCGGCTTGGCGCGGACCTTGGCGACGAGCCTGCCGCCTGCGATCTCGAGCGCCTCGCTGCGTGCGCCCGGCGTCACCCGCAGAGCGAGCCGACCCTCGGCATCGGCCAGCGCACGGATCGCGGCGGCTGGCGGGAGATCAGCTTTCGGCTTCGCCATCCTTGAGCGCCCGGGCGTGATGCCTTGCGTTTTCGACATAATGGGCGACACCCATGCGCATCGCGCCGATCGCCTTGTCGGGCAGGTCGCGGAGATATGTCGCCGGGCGCCCGGTCCACAGCTGGCGCGGCTCCATCACTTTCCCGCTGGTGAGCATGGCCCCTGCCCCCAGCATAGCGTCGGAGCCGATCCGGCAGCCGTCCATCACGATCGCCCCGAGCCCGACAAAGGCGCGATCTTCGAGGATGCATCCGTGGACCATGGCGAGATGGCCGATCAGCACATCTTCGCCGATCAGCGTCGGATAGCCCTCGGGATTGCCCGGGGTCGGGCTTTCGCAATGGATCACGCTGTGATCCTGGACATTGGTCCGCGCGCCGATCACGATCCGGTTCACATCGGCGCGGATCGTGCAATTGTACCAGATGCTGGCGTCGGGGCCGATCTCGACATCGCCGATGATCCGGCAGCCGGGGGCGATGAAGGCGCTGTCATGGATGCGCGGTGTCTTGCCGTGAAACGCAAGGATTGTGGTATCTGGCCGCCCCGCAGCCAAGATCACCTCCCTAACAAACGCGCCGCCAGCGGCGCATGATAGGTGAGCACGCCCGCACAGCCCGCGCGCTTGAAGGCGGTCAAGGTCTCGATCACCAGCGCATCGCGATCGCCCGCGCCGGCCGCCGCGGCCGCTTCGATCATCGCGTATTCGCCGCTCACCTGGTAGGCGAAGACCGGGATCTCGAACCGCT
>NZ_DBNHSF010000113.1:0-15272 GCF_057143545.1 Candidatus Andeanibacterium sp. | reverse complement strand
AACTGCATAATGTTTTCGCCCGCGGACGTCCATCGCCAAATGACATTTTTTGTTACAAAATCATCCAAATAGCACTTCAACCCGTATTGCCGCCTATTCCCGGTTGGCGACGCTAGCATGACACTCTGGCTGCCTATGGTAGAGAAACCTTAACGTCAGATTATGTCGCGGCCGGGAAACTGTCCATGTGTCAAACCCCTGTTTTCGGGAATACTCCGCCATGTGTCGCTGGTGAGCAACAGTTCACCGCAATAGCGCGAGGAAGTGGCACGGATGCGACAGCGCGTCCGCTCAAAGCGCGGACAAATAATCCACAAGAATCTGGCCCAGCCCGTCAATCGGCGTGCCGAGCTGGCGGAAGCTGGTCAGGTGGTTATGGCCGGCGAGGACATGGAGATCGGGAAGGCTGGCGTTCTCCTCCATCCATTGCGCGACCAGCGCGCCGGCCTGCCGCTGGCATTCGCGCATGTCGCGCCCGCCGACCAGGAACAGGCACGGGACCCGCGACCTGACCAGGCCGGGCAGCGACGACTTGGCCGGCCAGGTCGAAAGGTCCTCGCCGAGATATTGCGGCTTGAACGGATCGGGCGCCGCGATCGAGAGGTCGTAGAAGCCCGAGCTCATCACCGCCCCCGCGAAGCGCCCTGCCGCCGCGCCGGGCAGGGCCACAACGTCGGCGGTATGGGTCGCCCCGGCCGAATGCCCCATCAGCACGATCCTGTCGGGATCGATCCCGAATTCGATCGCGTTGTCCGAGAGGAAGCAGGTCGCCCGAATCAAATCTTCGCGGCCAGCCGGCCAGACCGCTTCGGGCGCAAGGCGGTAATTGATCGTCGCGCAGGCAATGCCGTTGCGCTGCGCCCAGGCGCCGACATTGTTGTAGAAGGGCGCGCCGGGCTCGCCCTTGTCGCCCATTACGAAACCGCCGTCATGGGCGAAGACCAGGCAGGTCGCCGGATCGCTTGCGGCAGGGCGGAAGAGGTTGAGCCGATGCCGCGCATGCTCGCCATAGGCGATGTCGCGCGTCACCCGGCTTTCATCGGGCCGCGGCACCATCGGGGACAGCAGGGCGTTGCTCTGCTCGACCAGCTCGGGCGAATATTCGGTGCCGAGCCTGGCGATCTCGGCGAGGAAGCTCTTGCGATCCATCGTGCTCAGCCTTCCATTATCAGCACCGGCTTGACGACGGCGCCGGATTCGCAATCGCCCCAGGCCCGCGCGAAATGGGCAAAGGGGTAACGCGCGATCAATCGCTCGAGCGGGAAGCGGCCCTGCCGCCAGAACTCGACCAGCTTCGGGATGAAGGTGCGCGGCGCGGCACTGCCGCCGAGGATGCCCTTGAGCGAGCGCCCGCCGGCCAGCATCTGCAGCATGTCGGGCGTCCACGGCTCGCGCGGCCTGGTGACGAAGCCCTGCACCCCTTCCATCGCGAGCACCTGCATCGCCTGTGCGAAGACCTTGTCCGAAACGGTAGTATTGAATGAGTAATTCGCGCCCGCTGGAAGAATAGATTTGACGACCTCGACCGCGTCGTCCCGCGTCGCGTCCACCGCATGGGTGGCGCCCAGCTCGAGCGCCAGCGCGCAACGGTCGGCAACCGTGTCGACCGCGACGATGGTCGAGGCACCAGCCAGCCGCGCCGCCATCACCGCGGCATTGCCGACGCCGCCCGCGCCGAAGATCACGATGCTCTCGCCCGGCCTGACCCTGAGCGCCTCGATCACCGCGCCCGCCCCGGTGATGATCCCGCAGCCCATCGGCGCGACCACGTCGAGCGGGACGTCGGCGGGAATCGGCACCGCCCCGCGCGCCTGGGCGACGCAATGCGAGGCAAAGCTCGACTGGGCGAAGAAATGGCTGGCGACGACTTCGTCGCCGTTCGAGAGCGCGGTGGTCCCGTCCATCCGCCGCCCGCCAAAGCTCCGCGGCATCGCCTCGCGGCAATAGGTCGGCCTCGCCGCGAGGCAGGACGGGCATTCGCCGCACGACCCGCCCGACATCACCACATGGTCGCCCGGCTTGAGATGCGTAACCGCCTTGCCGACCTGCTCGACCACGCCCGCGCCTTCATGGCCGAGCACCGCGGGCTTGGGCACGGGCAGCCCGATCCCGGCATGGGCGTGGAGATCGGTATGGCAGATCCCGGTCGCGACCAGCCGGACGAGGATCTCGTCGTCGCGCGGCGCTTCCAGTTCGAGTTGCTCGAGCACCGGCGACGGTGCCCCGGCGCGCGAAACCGCGGCGGTGATCCTCATTCCTGCACGTCCGTGAATTCGTCGTCATTCAGCGAATGCTTGGGCGGGGTCATCGCCGGACGCCCCTTCATGGTCAGCTCGCCCTTCCACGGCACATCCTCGAGCGTGCGCCAGGCGTTGACCAAGAGCCGCTTGAACACCCATACCCCGTCTTCCCTGATCAGGCGATCGTCGCGTGTGCCGATCCCGAACACGAAGTTGGTGCCGTATTCGACATTGAACTGGAGGATCTGGAACATCGAACGGACCCGCGCTCCTTCCTCGGTCGGGGTCATCAGGAAATGCTGGAACAGGTGCTGGCGCCCGAGCCACCAATGCTGGCGATGATACCACAGCTCCTTGAGGTTCTCGAGGATCGCTTCGTGCCCGCGCACCTCGCCCTGCCAGAGATGGTCGAAGCTGGCATCGCGCGCGAAGCTCGACAGCGCGAGCTCGGCGTCGGCAAGGTCGATCCCCCAGGCATAGCGGGCATAGGTTTCCATGATGTCGCCACGATCCTGCGCCGGCATAGTCTTGGGCACGCCATCGGGCCAAGGGCTTGTTGGATTCTTGGCGCTCACGCCACCGCCTCCATCGCATAGCGCCCGGTCTCGAACACTTCTTCCGGCACCCACACGCCGTGAAAGCTCGAGCGCACCCGCACCGGGAGGTGCAGGCGGGCGATCGGACCCTTGGCCATATCCAGCGCATCGAACACCGCGATTTCGCTATGGCCCTTGTCGAGCCGGTTGAGGATCGAGAGGATCCAGCCGTCGCCCTCTCTGCTGTCGGGCGCGCGAGGGACGAATTGCGGCTCCTGCACCGAAATCATCTGCCCGTGCTCCCACACGTCGAGCGCGCCGGTCTTCACATTCACATGCCCGAGCGTGCTTGAGCCGTCGGTCGCGCGATACACGATCACCCAGCCATGGGTGTAGTCGCGGCCCTGCCAGCGATCGTCGGTGCGCGGCATCTCGCATGGCACCGGGATGATCGGGCGGGTTTCGTAGCCCCTGTCGTTGCGGGCGAGATCAAAGGTCATCCGCGTCAGGATCGGCGGCACGGCCGGATGGACCGAACCGTCGGGCGCCGGGAAGAACGGGAAGCAGTTCCCGTTATAGAGGCACAGGTCGAGATGGACTTTGGTACCTTCTGGGGTCCCCTCGGTCACCGCATTGAGCATGTGGCCGGCGGTGGTGTTCGGCCCTTCGAACCAGCGGACATCCTCGGCCTTGCCATAGCGTGGAACCACCGCGACCATTGTCGGCTTGTCGGGGTGGTATTCGTAGAAGTGGCGGCCTTCCTTCAGCCCCTCGATACTCGGCGTGACCAGCGGGAAGAACGGCACCACGATATGCTCTTCGGTCACTGCGAAATCGTGGACCACGCCCGGCCAGGGCGCATCGAACCAGACCTCGTTCACCTTCTTCCCGTCGGCATCGAAGATATAGATCGCAAAGTCGGTCGTTGAATCGCCCTTGGCCTGGTAGGAATAGGTGAGCAATTCGCCGGTTACCCAGTCGACCTTGTGATGTGCCGTGAGGCTGACCGCCGAGACCTGTCCATCGAGATCGCTCTGCCTGAGAGTTTCGAGCGTGTCCGGATCGACCTCGTAAGGCAAATCGTCTTCTTTCAACGCATAGAGCTTGCCGGCGTGGAAGAGCATGTTGGTGTTGGCCGTGCCCGGGCTGGTATCGGCCGCCAGCGGATCGGCGGTGTAGCGATTGCGATAGCGCCCGAACAGGCTCCGGCGATGCCTGGCCTGGAGTTCGAAGCGCGGGGTGTGGACCCAACGATTCCGGAAACTGACATGGCCATCGTCGAAGCGGATCATGAACATCATTCCTTCGCCGTCGATGAAGATGTCCTCGCCATCCATTGGCGGATATTGCCGGTCGGCGCCGCAGCGGTACCAGGTCCCGTTGAGCCCTGCGGGCAGGTGTCCCTCGACCAGTTCGAGCCCTTCGATCGTGCTCTCGGTCCGCGAGGGGTGCGCCCAGCCCCTGTAGGCGTCGATATCGGGAAAGATGACTTCCATTGGCTCGCTCCCTACCCGATCGCCTGGTCGACTGCGCTGACCGCCTGCCGCGTCAAGCAGACCGGCTCGCCCGAATTGATCAGCAGCGCCTGTTTGCGGACATAACGTGTCAGGTCGCCGCGCAGGCCCGGCAGGCCCGAATAGCCGAAGCTGTCATTCTTCGCCTCGGAACCGAAGAAGGTGAGGAAGGTATCCTGGATGCTGACCTTGCCGGCATCGATCCGCTCCCCGACGGCGATGGCGGTTTCCTCGTCCGGCCCGATCACCGCCGCCGAGAGGCCGTAATCGGTGTCATTGGCGAGCGCGATCGCCTCTTCGATCGTGTGCCACTTCATCACCGGCATGCACGGCCCGAAGGTTTCTTCCTTCATGATCTTCATCTTGTGCGTGACCCCGGTCAGGACAGTCGGGCGCATGTAATCGCCGCCCTCGATCTGGAATGGCGGCCCGCCTTCGACAATCGTCGCACCCTTGGCGAGCGCGTCATCGAGATGTGCGGCAACGATCGCGGCCTGGCGCGGGCCGGTGAAGGGTCCGATATGCCCGCCCATCGGATCGGGATGGTTGAGCTCGATCTTCTTCGCCCGCTCGACCAGCGCGGCGACGAATTCGTCATGGATCGTGTCCTGGACATAGATCCGCTCGATCGAAAAACAGACCTGGCCGGTGGCGCTGATCGCCCCGCGGATCGTGGCCGAAACCGCGCGGTCGATATCCGCGCCTGCCATCACGATCAGCGGGTCCTTGCCGCCCAGTTCGACATCGTAGGGGATCATCCGCGCACCGCAGGCAGCGGCGACCTTGCGCCCGTTCGGCACGCTGCCGGTGAACGAGATGTAATCCGCCAGTTCGACCAGCGCCTGGCCGGTCTCGCCGTCGCCGAGCACGCAATCGAACACCGCCGCGAGCTCGGGCACTTCGCGCACGCTGTCGAACAGCGGCCCGGTAAAGCGCGGCGTGACTTCGGACGGCTTCAACAGCACAGCGCAGCCGGCGAAGAGCGGCGGGATCGCGTGCAGCATCGAAAGCATGGTCGGCGCGTTCCAGGGGGAGATCACTCCGACCAGGCCATAGGGCTTGAGGATCGAAGTATAGCGGATATCGGGATTGGCCCGCGCGACCCCTTCGCGCAGCGCGCCCTTCAATTGCGCCGGGGCAGACGCGCACAGCCCGCCGATGATGCCCAGCATCATGTCGGGTGCGATCCGGCTGATTTCGCAATAGCCGGTGTCGTGCGAATCGGCGTCGATGATCGCCTGGCGGTATTTGGTCGCGATCAGCTGGGCCCAGCGGCCCATCACCTTGACCCGCTCTTCCGCCGGCATCGTGCCCCAGCGCTTCTGGCCCTCGCGCAGCCTGGCCGCCTTGGCCGCCACAGCCGCCGCATCGGCAACCTCGATTTGCATGTCCGGCTTGCCGGTGCGCGGATTGCGCACGGCGAGGATGCGCGCTTCGGCCATCCGCCATTCTCCCATTCGAACTGGACCGGCAAATTGCCGATCTCCTGCGAGCAATCTTTCCTGTCTGGAAGCGGGCAAGTCAACCGCGGACCTTGGCCGCACCGAAGCAGGAATGACGGCGCAAGAAAGGTGCGATCGCCTGGCATCCAAAATTGGCTCGCTTCGTCATAAACGAGTCACATGGAGGCGGCACTTCCCTTGCTTGCTAGCGGGGAATTGCATGCTGATGCCACTCGTCAACATCTTCCTGACCGATCCAGCGGGAGACGCGATGGACGATTTCGTCCATGCCGATTCCACCTTCACCTTCAACTCGATGGATGGCAGCGGCCCCCGCCGCCTGGTGGAAGGCCCGATGTGGGCGTTCGTCGACTGGGTGATGCCCGACCTCTCCGGCCTCGAAATGTGCCGCCGGCTGCGGGCCGACCACCGGACCCAAGACGCGCATGTGACGATGGTGCTCGAGCATGACGATCCGGAAGATCGCCGGCGGGCGCTGCGGGCGGGAGCGGACGATTATATCGTGGGCCCACTCGACCGGCAGACGATCCTCGACCGAGTGCTCGCGCTGCAGTCGCGCCAGCAGCAACGGCACGCCGCGCGGCTGGTCGAACTGGGCGACCTGACGATCGATATCGGAGCGCAGCAGGCCCGCTGGAAGGACGCGCCGATCCCGCTCCGGCCGAACGAATTCCGCCTGTTGCGGTTCCTTGCCGAGAACCCGAACCGGGTGTTGTCCCGGAACGACCTGATCGAAGGGCTGGGCAAGCAGGATCCGCCGATCGACCCGCGCACGGTCGATGTGTGGATCGGGCGGTTGCGCCGGGCATTCCGCGCCGCCGGCGCAGGCAATCCGCTGCGCACGGTCCACGCCATGGGCTACGTGCTCGACGCGCCGTGAGACTTCGACCTCGCGACAGGAGCGACAAATAGGCCCGGCCGCACCGAAATCCGGCCGGGCCCAGTGGGTGGCTGTCGAAGTCTAGAACTTGGCGGTTACCGAAATCGAGAATTCGGTGCCGCGGTCATAGGTGTTGAGCTCGATCCGCTCGTCGGCAGTGGCCTGGAATTCCTCGTTGTTCTCGCCGAGAATATTGCGCGCCTGGAATTTCCAATCGGTCTGCAGGCCAAGCAGGTTGATCCCTTGCCGCCAGACGAAGTCCAGCGTGATGCCGGGGCGCTCGATGATGTCGGGGAAGGCCCCATCGCCGCGGCCGACGATCCGCTGGCTGGCATAGTTGACGAGGATGGTTTGCTGCGAAAGTCTGTCCTGGTCCTCCAATCCGACCTGGAGATTGGCGATATGGTCGGACTGGCCGGTCAGCGGTGTGCCGTCGACGAACACGTTCGAAGCAAGCGTCGGCGCGCGGCCGTAACGGAGCACGATATCGTCCGGCCCGACAACCAGCTTTGAGTCCGTGAAGGTGTAGTTGCCGATCAGGAAGAACCGGCGCGAATCGAACATCCCGCCCCAGCCGGCCAGGTCGAAATACTTCACCAGATCGACCTCGACCCCGTAGAGCTCGGCCTGTGGCGCATTGGCATAGCTGCCGGTTGTGCCGTTCGCCGCGAACTGGATCGAGGTCTCGATCGGATTGTCGATCTTCTTGTAGAATCCGGCGACCGAGATCCGGTCGGGCCCGCCGAGATAATATTCGGCGCGCAATTCGGCGTTGAGCAATTCGCTGTCGGACAGCAGCGGATTGCCGCGATAGGAACGATTGGTTTCCGGGTCGTAATAGAGGATCGGCAGCAATTCGCGGAATTGCGGGCGGGCAATCGTCTTGGAGACGTTGGCCCTCAGCTGCAGGTCGGTCGATGCTTCCCAGGTCAGCGTCGCGCCGGGCAGCCAGTATTCGTTCTCCAGCACCGTCTCGAACGGAGCGGTCACCGGATTGTTGAACACGTCGATCGTGTTGACGATTTGCGTCGCGGTCTCGAACCGGACACCGAGGTCGAGCGTCAGGTAATCGATCAGCTCCCAGTTGATCTTGCCGTAGCCGGCATGGACTTCCAGCCCGGCGCCGAAGGCGGGCGAATTCTCGGTGAACTCGAACAGGCTGTAATTGAACAGATCGATCAGTGGCGGCTGGATCAGGAGGTCGGGCCGCAGGGCAAAGATCCCCGTAGGCGTATCGGATGGCGCGGTGACGGTGAATTCGCGGCGCGAGGATTCGCGTTGGCTGTCGGTATAACTGTAGCCGACCGCCGCGCCGAAGCGCTCGCTGAACAGATAGCTCAAGTCGACTCCGCCGGCCCACAAATCCTCGTTGAGGTCCGAGAAGGCAACCGAGGCCGCGCCCAGCGCACCGTTGTCGAGCCGGTTGAGCGGAATCTCGCCATATGGATCCCCCGGTGCATTGGTGCGGACATAGAGGAAGCTGGTCTCGAACGGCGCTTCGCGCTGGCTGTTCGCGTAGCCGCCGCGCAATTCCAAGCCGAGATCGCCAAACTGCAATTCGCCGACGATTTGGCTGTTGAACAGCTGGCGCTCGTACCAGGCGGTGTTCTGGGTGATGCGGGTATTGCCGGAATTGTTGTCGAGCGCTTCGCCGAGGCGAGTCTCCTTGATCGTGTCGCGGATGAAAAGATTGGTGATCCGGAACTGGTGATCGCCGATCTCGACGCCGATCCCGAGGAGGCCGTTCACGCCCAGCTTGTTCTGGGTGTTCACGGTACGGCCATCCGTGTCGAGCACTGTCAGGTCTTCGCGCTCGGGCTGCTGCTGAATGATGTCGCGGGTCAGCCACTCGTTGTTGTAGCCGGCGGTGGCAATCACACCGACATAGGCATCGCCCATGTAGAAGGATGTGCCTGCAGTAAGCTTGCCGTTCCAGTCGGCGGGAACGTTCTTGAGCTTCTGGGTCAGCGTGAAATGCGAACGGAAAATCTCGGCGGTGATCTGGGCCGTATCGACGGTGAATTCGCTCAGCCGGTCGCCGCTGTCGAAGAATGCCTGCAGGGCCGGCGGGATATCGCGGGCGCCGTTATCGAAGCCCGACCAGTCGATCTGCGAGCCGTAATAGCTGTAGCCGAGATGGAAGGTCGTCTCGGTATCGGCGCCGCCGCCAACGGTCAGGTCCAGGAATGATTCGTCCGGCACCGCGATGGTCGTGAGGTTGACCACACCGCCGCCGAATTCTCCGGGATAGTTCGCGGAATAGCTCTTCTGTACCAGCGACGATGCGATCACATTGGTCGGGAACAGGTCGAGCGGGACGACCCGCTTGAGCGGCTCGGGGCTCGGCAGGGGAAGGCCGTTGAGCAGCGCCAGCGAATATCTGTCGCCCAGGCCGCGAACATAGACATAGCCGTCGCCGACCACGGACAGGCCGGTGACGCGCGACAGGGCGCCGGCGATGTCGCCCTCGCCGGTGCGGGCGATATCCTCGGTCGAGAGCACGTTGACGACCTGGTCCGATGTGCGGACTTCGTCCCGCCGCCTGCGCCCGGTGACGATGATTTCGCCCGACATGGAAACGTCGGGCTGTTCCGGCTGCTGGTCTGCGAGCTCATCGTCCAGACCCGCATCGGACTGGTCGACGGGATCGTCCTCGACTTGTGCAACAGCCACTGCCGGCATTCCGAGCATGGTGCCGGCGAGCAGCGAACGAATGAGCCAACACGGCTTCATAACAGGGTCCCCCGGGTAGAATCTCAAAGCAAGGACGGGGGGCGACCGCCGATGCGACCGCCCCCCTCATTTGAAGGCAGTCGCTCAGGCGAACGGCGAGTCCGCGCAGTTCGAGCCACCGTTCAGGGCCGCGTAGGAGGTGTTGCAGGTCCAGTTCTGGTACCAGGTGTCCGCGGCAGCGGCCGCACCGACATAACCCGGGTTGTCGAAGGTGAAGCCGTTGCGGTTGAAGACGGTCGGATTGAAGGCCGTCTGGATGTCCTCGGTACCGCCATTGACGAACAGGTTCGTCAAGGTCGCAGTATAGGCCGAATTCTTGGCGCTGCCACCGGTGAACAGATTGTTCGATGTCGCATCGAAGGCGGCTTCGGTGGCCACTTCGTTTCCGTCGGCGGTAAAGGCGGTGATGCATTCCATGAACACCGAGGCGAAGAACGGGGCGCCGTCCTCTTCCGATCCGGCATCCTGCAACGTCTCGGCGTCGTCGACATCGAGGCATTCGCGACCGGTCATGGCGCTGGCATCGACAACCGCGTTGGCCAGCGCGAAGTCCATCCCGCCGCGCAGGCGGATGGCCGCGGCATCGGCAGCGGTCGAGCGGCCGATAAGGGTCGCATTGGCGAGGCGGAAATCCTGGCGCGGCAGGTCATTGCCACCGCCGCCACTATCGCCCTCGATCAGGCCGTTGCCGGTTGCGGTCCGCTGGATCGCGATCACCCATTGCAGGTTGAGCTGCACGCCGAAATCGGTGTCCAGCGCATCGTCGCCCGCGCCGAGTACGACAAAGTGCTTGCCATTGACATGGCCGCCGAAGAATTCGACGCCGTCGTCCGAGCTGTTGACCGACTGGAAATAGTCCAGCGCGGTCCCGGAACCGGTGCCGCCGGTGGTCAGCGACTGGAGCTCGTTGTCCTGGTCGAGCGCGAAGCCCGAATAGCGGATCTGGAAGTAGCGCATCGTGCCCGAATCGTCGCCGCCAGTCGCGCCGCCATAGAGCGACTGCACCGGAGTGCCTTCGATTTCGTTTTCGCAATCGACCGTGCCGCCTGTCGCACCACCATCGAGGCAGTCCGAAATCGGAGCGCGACCAAGCAGGATCACCCCGCCCCATTGGCTCTCGGAATTGTCGGTCGTGCTGCCGATGACATTCTGGCGCGAGGTAAAGATGATCGGGTTGTTGGCGCTGCCCAGCGCGTTGATGGTGTTCCCGCGATTGACCACCAGGTGGGCATTGCCGACGCCGCCCATGACGACGACGCCGTCTTCTATGGTAAGTTCGACATTGGTGTCGCCGCCGGTGGCCTGGGGTCCGCCGTCGTCGCCGACCTCTGCGCGACCTGCAAGTTCGTAAACCACTGCCGCATTGTCCGGTTCTTCGGTCAGCGTCGAGGACACGTTGAGTACCGCCGGAAGCTGGCACACGCGCACCGTGCCGCCCGGCACCACGAGTACACCGCCGTCTCCAAGGCCCTGCGGATCGGCGATCGTCGGGCAGGACGTTGCCGCCGTGTAAGTGGCAGTCGGCGTGGGTGTGGGTGTCGGCGTTGGCGTTGGCGTTGGCGTGCCGCCTCCGCCATTGTTGATTGTGTCGCCTTCGTTGATGATCACTGTGCCCGCGCCGGGCGATGCGATGTCTTCCGGTCCACAGGCTGCTAGCGCAAGCATGCTGGTGCCGATGACGAGAGAACGGTTGATGAGTTTCACGGCGGAATTCCCCTAGAATCCAAAGAATCGATGAGCGCGAAAACCTGAGCGCGATTCGCGAGCTATCGCCGTGACGTGACAGTTTTCTTGCAAGGTTTCGGTTGCGTTGCGGCGACCGAAAAGTGACGGTTTCGTGACAGTTTAGACCATTGGCGGATTTCCGCCGCCGGATCGGATGCAAGGGTCCGAAGGGTGTCCGATCTGGTATCCAAACCGGCCCTGAAAAAATCTTTTGTTACACTTCGATGACATTGTTTCATTTTTGTTGCAGCCGCGGGCCGGCTCGGCCAATTTCATTCCACACACGCGCAGAGCGGGAGAAGGATTATGGGTAAGTTGATCGCATTTGCGGCTGCCATTGCGGCGACGATGCCGTCGGTCGCGCTTGCCGAAACCGCGTCCGAGCCCGACCGGGTCGATGTTGCATTCGAGGCGCTTGCCGAAGGTCGCACGGCCGAAGCGGTGGCCGAATTGAGCAAGGCGCACGAGGCAGAAAGCAACGATCCGGCGGTCCTGATCAACCTTGGCACGGCCTATGCCCGCCAGGGCCGGAACGAGGAGGCAAGGGCGATGTTCGAAGCGGCGATGAGCAGCTCCGAGCGCTACGAGCTCGAGCTGGCCGACGGGAGCTGGGTCGATTCGCGCAAGGCCGCAAGAATGGCACTGGCCAACCTCGACAGCGAGAGCGCTTCGGCACTGCGCTGAACAATCCACAATTTCGTTGGGGGCAGAGTCTAGGAACCCGCACGAGTCTCTCCCTCGCGCGGGCTTTTCTGTCCGGCGGCAACTGTCACGCCCTTGTCATTTGTTGCTAGCATCACGCGCGGATGAAGAGGCCTCCGATTCTCTTGTCCAGCCATGCGTTGGCGGCAGGGCTTGCCGTGTGCGCATGGTGTGGCCCTGCCCATGCCGATGTGCTCGAGATCGGCGTGGACGGGGCTTATTGGGTATCGGGGCCGCAGGCAGCCCAGTCGGCCACCGCGATCCCGCTCACGGCAAGCTATGCCGAAACGGTTCCCGAAGACATCGTCGTGCCCGACGCAATCATCGTCGCGACCGTGCAGCATTCCCGGCATGTCCCGGCGGCCTATGCGGCCAAGGTCGATGAACTGGCCCGGAGGTTCGACCTCAGCCCCGCGCTGATCGAAGCCGTCGTCTGGCAGGAAAGCCGCTGGCAGGCCAACGCGGTTTCGTCCAAGGGCGCCCGGGGGCTCGCCCAGCTGATGCCGGGGACCGCCTCCTATCTGCGGGTGGACGCCACGGACCCGTTCGAAAACCTCGAAGGCGGCGCGCGCTATCTGCGCGAGCAGCTCGACCGGTTCGACGGCGATCTCGAAAAGGCCCTCGCCGCCTATAACGCCGGTCCCGGCCGGGTGGCCGCTGCCGGCGGCATCCCCAACATTCGCGAAACCAAGGCCTATGTCGCGGCCATCATGGGCCGCCTCGCCAACCATTCCCGGAGTACCGAATAGATGCGTTTGCTTTCCCGCCTGCCGGTTGTGCTGGCCCTGATCCTCCCCGCTGCCGCCAGCGCCCAACAGGTCGCCGATCCCCAGGGCTCCGGCCCGGTGGTCCGCGCGCTGCTCTGGATGCAGGGCACACTGCTGGGCAATGTCGCCACCGCGGTCGCCGTGATGGCCGTCGCCGCGGTCGGCTTCATGATGCTGACCGGCCGGATGAACTGGCGCTTCGGGGCGACCGTGATCATCGGCTGCTTCATCCTGTTCGGCGCGGCCTCGATCGTTGCCGGCATCCAGGCCGCGGCGGGGTGAGCGATGGAGCTGGCCAAATGGAACTGATACGCCAACCCGTGCACAAGGCGCTGACCCGCCCGCAGATGTTCGCGGGCGTGACCTACAATTTCTTCATCCTCAATTTCGCGCTGACGACCGAACTGTTCCTGATCACCGGCAGCTTCTGGGCCTTGCCGGCGATGCTGGTGTTCCATGTCGTCGGCTATTTCGCCTGCCTGCGCGAACCGCGCATTTTCGACCTCTGGATCACCAAGGTCTCGAAGTGCCCGCGGGTCAGGAATTTCAAGCGCTGGGGCTGCAACAGCTACGCCGCGTAACCCGGCTTGAAGGAGCCATGACCGCATGAGCAAATGGATCGGAGCAGCGGCCTGGAACGCCAGGGAGGCGAAGGCCGGCGATCGCCTGCCCTATGCCCGGCTGGTCGACGAGAACACCGTGCTGCTGCGCGACGGGTCGCTGATGATGGCGCTGCAGGTGCCCGGCCTGCTGTTCGAGACCGAAGACAGCGAAGCGCTCAACGCCCATGCCGCCACCCGCGAAGTGATGCTGCGCTCGAACCTCGATGCGCGGTTCGTGCTCTATCACCATGTCATCCGGCGGCGCGTGCAGGTCGAGCTCGAGGCCGAATTCCCCGATCCGCTCTCGGCGCATATCGACCGCCGCTGGCGCGAACGGCTCAGCCGGGGGGCGCTGTTCATCAACGACCAGTTCGTCACCCTCGTGCGGCGCCCGGCGCGCGGCAAGGCGGGCTTCGCCGAGCGCATGGCGAGGCTGCTGCGCCGTCGCGGCGGCGATACGCCCGATGCCGATCCCAAGGATTTGCGGGCGCTGCGCGCTGCGGCCGGGGCGCTGATCGCCTCGCTCGGGCAATATGGCGCGACCCTGCTGGGCGATTACCAGGGACACAGCGGGCACACCAATTCCGAACTGCTCGAACTGCTGTCCGCACTCTACAACGGCGAAATGCGCCCGGTGCGGCGGCCCCACGAAGACACCGATATCGGCCAGATGCTGCCCTATCGCCGGGTGAGTTTCGGGCTCGACGCGATGGAGCTCAAGGACGGCCAGGGCACCTGCTTCGCCGCGCTGCTGAGCCTCAAGGAATATCCCGATGCGACCTCGTCCGGGATGCTCGACGGGATCCTGCGCCTGCCATTCGAAATGGTGGTGAGCGAGAGCTTCGCGCCGTCGGAGCGGCAGACCGCGCGCGAGCGGATCGACCTTGCGCTCAGGCGGCTGCGCTCCGCCGACGAAGAGGCCATGGCCGAACGCGGCGACATGCTGGCGGCGCGCGACGAGCTTGGCGCGGGTGCGGTCGGTTTTGGCGACCACCATCTTTCGGTACTGGTGCGCGAAAATGATCTGGCACGGCTCGACGATGCCACCGCCCAGTGTGCTGCCGGGCTAGCCGATATCGGGGCGATCGCGGTGCGTGAGGACACCAATCTCGAACCGGCCTTCTGGGGCCAGTTCCCGGGCAACGAGGCCTACCTGGTGCGCCGCGCGCTGATCTCGACCGCCAATATGGCAAGCTTCGGTTCGCTCCACGGCTTCGCGCTCGGCCAGGCGCATGGCAACCACTGGGGCGACGCGGTCACCCTGCTCCAGACCACCAGTGCCACGCCGTTCTTCTTCAACTTCCACAATGGCGATCTCGGCAATTTCTCGGTCATCGGGCCATCGGGCTCGGGCAAGACCGTGGTCCTGAATTTCCTCGCCGCGCAGGCACAGAAATTTCGGCCCCGGACGATCCTGTTCGACAAGGACCGTGGCGCCGAATTGTTCATCCGCGGGATCGGCGGGCGGTACGACCGGATCGCCGCCGGCATTCCGACCGGGTTCAACCCGCTCGCCCTGCCCGACAGCCCGGCGAACCGCGCATTCCTGCGCGACTGGCTGGGCGTGCTGCTCGACGCCGAAGGCCCCGAGGAAATTGCGACCGTCTCGCATGCCGTCGACGCGGCCTATGCCAACGCGTCTTCCTTGCGCCGCCTGCGCCATTTCAAGGAACTGCTCGGCGGTGCGCGGCGGCCCGAACCCGGCGACCTGGCCGACCGGCTGTCGCCGTGGATCGAAAGCGGCCAGCATGGCTGGCTGTTCGACAATCCGGACGACCGGCTCGACCTTTCGAACCGCGTGCTCGGATTCGACATGACCGCGCTGCTCGAAAGCCCGAAGCTGCGCACGCCGGTGATGATGTACCTGTTCCACCGGATCGACGAGCGGCTCGACGGCCAGCCGACCATGATCCTGATCGACGAGGGCTGGAAGGCACTCGACGACGAGGTCTTCGCCGCGCGCATCCGCGATTGGCTCAAGACGCTCAGAAAGCGCAACGCGCTGGTCGGTTTTGCCACCCAGTCCGCCCGCGACGCGCTCGACAGCAAGATCTCGACCGCGCTGGTCGAGCAGACCGCGACGATGATCTTCATGCCCAATGCCCGCGCC